>CACXCV010000037.1 GCA_902766215.1 Oscillospiraceae bacterium | reverse complement strand
TCGTTGAAGTAAGCGGGAACGGTGATGACAGCCTCGGTCACGGGGCCGCCCAGATACGCCTCTGCATCAGCCTTCAGCTTCTGCAGAATCATGGCGGAGATCTCCTGCGGGGTGTAGCTCTTGCCGTCGATGGTCACCTTGTAGTTGCTGCCCATCTCACGCTTGATGGAGCTGACGGTGCGCTCGTGGTTGGTCACAGCCTGGCGCTTTGCCACCTGGCCGACCATGCGCTCGCCAGTCTTGGAGAATGCGACCACAGACGGAGTGGTGCGGTTACCTTCCGCGTTGGGGATAACAACGGGCTCGCCGCCTTCCATAACGGCGACGCAGGAATTGGTAGTACCAAGATCAATACCGATCGTCTTAGACATAATTGATTTCCTCCTAAATATATCAAAAGTGAATAATTTTTGTTTTTTATATCAGTTTGCCACTTTTACCATGGCAAAACGGACAACTTTGTCGCCAAGACGGAAGCCCTTCTGGAACACCTCAACGATGCTGTTCTCCTCCAGGCTGTCGTCCTCGACGTGCATGACCGCGTTGTGAATTGCCGGATCAAAAGCCTCGCCAACCTCGCCGAATACCTCGACATTCAGCTTGCCCATAATCTCCAGCAGACCCTGCATGGTCATTTCCACGCCCTTTTTATATGCCTCATCGGCTGTCTGCGTCGCCAGCGCCCGCGCCAGGTTGTCATACACCGGCAGGAACTTCTCCGTAGTCTCCGCCTTGGCGTCGGCATAGATCCGTTCCTTTTCGCGGGTGGTGCGGCTGCGGTAGTTGTCAAACTCCGCTGCCAAACGCAGCAGCTTGTCGTGCTCGGCCGCCAGATCTGCCTTGGCCAGCTCCAGCGCGGCCTGTGCCTGCTCCAGCTCGGAGGGGGCAGCTTTTTCCTCTACCGGCTCCAGCTCGGTTTCCGGCTCCTGCGCTGTCTGCTGCGGCGTTTCCGCGGCGGGCTCGTTGTTCTTCTTCTGTTTCGACATGTTTTATGCTCCTCCGTTGGCTAATTGTCCTCGTGCGGCGTTTCGCCGCTGGGCGGCTTCAGCTGGCGGGGCGGCTCCGGCCCAACCGGAAGTGTTTCGCCCTTGCCGAACATGCGGCCCAGGCTCTCGGCGAAATAGGACAGCCGGGCTGTCACCCTGGCATAGTCCATGCGCGTGGGACCAACCACACCGATCAGCCCCTCCATACCGTCGCCGATGTCAAACCGGGTCATCACCACGCTGGTGTCCTTCAGCTCCTTGGCCACCTCTTCCGGTCCGACCAGAATCTGCAGCGGCTTGTCGCCGGTGGGCGCCGGCAGGTTGGAGATGATGTCCTCGTCCAATGTGCTGAGCACCTGCTGCGCCTTGGCCACATCGTGGTATTCCGGCTGGCCCAGCAGACGGGTCTGGCCGGTCAGGTAGACCTCGCTGTGCTGCTCCTCGGTCAGCACGGCGGTGACAAAATCCACCACCACCGGCACCAGGCTGGCGGCAGCGCCTGCGCTGCGCTCGACCTTGGCCAGCAGCTCCGGCGTCAGCGCCGTCAGCTCCAGGTCGGTCAGCGATGCGTTGAGCACTGCCGAAAGCAGCTTGAGATCCTGCTCGGTCAGCTCCAGCGGCAGCTTGATCAGCTTGTTCTTCACCGACTCGGTGGAGAGCATCACCACCAGAATGAAGCAGTGTGTCTCGGCCATCAGCAGCTCGAAGCGGCGCACCGTCACGGTGCGGCTGCGGGAGGCCACTGCATAGGCCGGCAGGTCGGTCATTCGCGACACCAGCTTGCCCACATCGGTCAGCATCCGATCAACCTTTTTCATCTTGAGGTCCAGCGCCTCGTTGAGACTGTGGGTCTCGTCCTCGCTGAGCCGGTACTGCTGCATCAGCTCATCCACATACAGGCGGTAGCCATCCGGAGAGGGCACGCGCCCGGCTGAGGTGTGCGGCTGCTCCAGCAGCCCCAGGTTGGTCAGCTCGGCCATTTCGTTGCGGATGGTGGCAGAGGAGAAATCCATTCCCGGCATGGCCGCGATGGTCTTCGACCCAACCGGCTCCGCCGTTTCGACATAGCACTCGACAATGGCTTTGAGTATCAGCTTTTGCCGTGCGGTCAGTTCCATATGCCCACCACCCTTGTTTCGTTTGGTTTCTTAGCACTCGTTATCTCTGAGTGCTAAGGCTATAATACCCCCGCTTCCCACAGTTGTCAATAGGCATTCATGAATTATTTTTGAATTCATGATGAATTATTCTTTCCCCGGGCGGGCCGGCTGATACGGTAAAGCGGCAGCGGCACACGGTTGTAAAACCGCGTCGTTTGTGGTAAAATAAAATAAAATGTTACTTCGCAGAGAGGATGCGACCGCATGACAAAAATCGGCGTGTTTGACTCCGGCGTGGGCGGGCTGACGCTGCTGGAGGAGGCCCTGCGCCAACGTCCCCAGGCGGACTATCTGTTCTATGCCGACGTGGATCACGTGCCCTATGGTCTGCGGACCCACGAGGAAATATTGCAATATACCGATGAAAGCGTCCGGTTTCTCATTGATCACGGCTGTAAATGTATCGTCGTTGCCTGCAACACGGCCACGGCGGTCGCTGTGGATACGCTGCGCCGTCGCTATGCTCTGCCCATCGTCGGCATCGAGCCAGCCGTCAAGTCCGCACTGGCGCATCACGCCCTGCGGCGGGTGCTGGTCGTGGCCACTCCGGTCACCCTGCGCGAGGAAAAGCTGCACCGTCTGCTCTCCCGCTGCCCCGACCACGACATGGTGGACCTGCATCCCCTGCCCCAGCTGGTGGCCATGGCCGAACGCGAGGACTATGACGCCCTGCCCTATCTGCGCCGTGAGCTGGCACCCTACCCGCCCGAGCGCTATTCTGAAGTGGTGCTGGGCTGCACACATTTTAACTATTTCCGCGACAGCTTTCTGCGGCTGTTCCCCCAGGCCGAGGTGATCGACGGCGCCGAGGGGACCATCCGCCGCATGTGCTCGCTGCTGCCCGCCGGCGAGGGCGGCGCGGCAGGCCGGGTCGCCTATTTCTTTTCCGGCCGGCCGGTTACCAGCCCCGACGAGCTGGCGCGGCTGGCGCGCCGGCTGGAGCGGCTGCGACAGATGCGCGCCCTTTGAGCACCCAGAAGCAGCACAGCGCCGGCCGCCTGATTGCAGGCAGCCAGCGCATTCTATACCCGTCAGGGTTCACGGCATTACCGCTCGCTGACGCTGCTCTCACTGTCGGCAAACAGCCAGTCGTCCAGATCGCCGTGCCGCTCTGTGGTAACGCGGTTTTCCTCCTCCATGCCGCTTCCCCCTCTCAAAAATCATAACCCTACAGTCTATGCTTTTCCGCCGGAGAAAATGCCTGCCGGTTTCATATTTTCTTTGCCGGCGCGAGAATGTCGAGCGGATGCATTGACAAGCGAAAACTGGCAGGATATAATGGATGGAGGCATGAGATTTTTGAAAGGGAGCGGGTAGTTTGCTTTATCATACTATGAACATTGCCGGCCTGGAGCGTCAGCTTCCCATCTGCCGGGTAACCGACGAGCTGTACATCGGCGCATTTGTCATTTTCGGCGACGTGGAGCTGACGGTGCGCAGCGCGGCCGAGCTGCTCAAGCGCGCACCCGAATACGACTATATGATCACCGCCGAGGCCAAGGGCATCCCCCTGATTCACGAGATGGCGCGGCAGAGCGGACAGAACAAATATATGCTGGCGCGCAAGGCGCCCAAGCTGTACATGACCGACGTGTTCGGCGTCGAGGTGAAGAGCATCACCACCGAAGCCGTGCAGTGTCTTTACCTCGACGGGAGCGATGCCGCCCTGATGCGCGGCAAGCGCATCCTGATCGTTGACGACGTCATCTCCACCGGCGAGTCGCTGCACGCGCTGGAAGAGCTGGTCAATCAGGCCGGCGGCGTTGTCTGCGGCCGGATGGCCATCCTGGCCGAGGGCGAGGCGCAGAACCGCAGCGACCTGATCTATCTGGAAAAGCTTCCTGTTTTCAATGCCCAGGGCGAGATCATCGGCTGAGTCTGTTTGTCAAGCCGGCCTGCCGCAATGTGCACGAAGGTGAACCGCGGCAGGCCGCTATTTCTCGCCTTTTTTACACTGGCAGAAAGCGCTGGATCTGTGCTAATATAATTATATGCAGCTTTTTTATCCTGTTACACGGGAGTCACAACAATGACACGAAACGAAGCGTGGGCCCTGCTCACACAATATAATACAGAGTCTTTTCACCTGGAGCACGCGCAGACCGTCGAGGGCGTGATGCGCTGGTATGCCAATCGCCTGGGCTATGGCAGCGAGGCGGATTTCTGGGCAATCGTCGGGCTGCTGCACGACCTCGACTTTGAGCGCTGGCCCGCCGAGCACTGCGTGAAAAGCCAGGAGCTGATGCGTCAGGCCGGCGTGGACGAACGCATCATTCACGCCACCTCCAGCCACGGCTGGGGCCTGACAGCCACCGACTGCCGGCCCGAGCACGAAATGGAAAAGGTGCTCTTTGCGGTGGACGAGCTGACCGGCCTGATCGGCGCGGCAGCGCGGATGCGGCCCAATGGCCTGGCGGACATGGAGCTGTCCAGCCTGAAGAAAAAGTTCAAGGACAAAAAATTTGCCGCCGGATGCAGCCGCGACGTGATCCGTCAGGGCGCCGAGGGGCTTGGCTGGGAGCTGGATCAGCTGCTGGAAACCACACTGGAGGCCATGAAATCCCTGTAAAGGCGGATATCGCGCGTAAAAAGTCACCAAATGACGTATGAATTTAGCCGCGGCGGGGCAAGCTGTGTCTGTCAAGCCGCGTGAGAATAGTTAGGAAGTGCAACATGGCAAATTCCAAAAAGCAAACCAAAAACAACGACGAGATTATGGCGTCGCTGAACGAACTGCTGGCTAAAGCGCGCAAAGACGGCATGATCCGCTCCTCCGAGCTGGTCGGCACGCTGGAAAAGCTGGACCTTTCGGTGGATCAGATCGAGCGGGTTTACGACACGCTGGAGGCCATGTCGATCCCCATTGAGGGCTCCGAGCTGGAGATCGATGCCGAGCCGCTGGAAGACGTGCCCATGGACCTGGCCGAGGAAGAGCTGGTCGACCCGGTGGAGCTGGCGGCGGAATACAACCTCGACGATCCGGTGCGCATGTACCTGAAGGAAATTGGCCAGATCCGCCTGCTGACAGCCGAGGAAGAGCTGGCGCTGGCCGAGCGCGTGGCCGCCGGCGACAAAAGCGCCAAGGACAAGCTGACCGAGGCCAACCTGCGCCTGGTGGTGTCCATCGCCAAGAAATATTCCGGCCGCGGGCTGCACATCCTCGACCTGATTCAGGAAGGCAACACCGGCCTGATCCGCGCCGTGGACAAGTTTGACTATACAAAGGGAAACAAATTCTCTACATATGCGACCTGGTGGATTCGGCAGGCGATCACCCGCGCCATTGCCGATCAGGCCCGGACTATCCGGGTTCCCGTCCATATGGTAGAGGTCATCAACAAGGTTACCCGCTGCAACCGCAAGCTGGTGCAGGAGCTGGGCCGTGAGCCGACCATGGAAGAGATTGCCGACGACTTGGGGCTGCCCCTGGACAAGGTTATGGAGGCCAACCGCACAGCCGCCGACACGCTCTCCCTCGACACCCCGGTGGGCGACGAGGAAGACACCACCATCGGCTCCTTTGTCGAGGACGACAACACCCCCGGCCCTGCCGACGCCACCTCGAACACCCTGCTGGCCGAGGCGCTCAACGAGATTCTTGACACGCTGACCGAGCGCGAGGCCGACGTGCTGCGTATGCGCTTCGGCATGTTCGACGGCCGCACCCACACGCTGGAAGAGGTGGGCCAGCTCTTTGGCGTGACCCGCGAGCGAATCCGCCAGATTGAAAACAAGGCCATCCGCAAGCTGCGCCATCCCTCCCGCGCGAAAAAAATCCGCGACTTTTACTGCTGAACTCTCTGGTTTTTCCGCTGCGCTGCCGCATCGACGCGGCAGCGCGGCTTTTTTTCTCCCTCCGGCGCCGCTGATCGGTTCTCGTCTACACAGATGTCCATCTCGTGCAAACAGCCGAGGTGTGCGCCGGAATCCCTCCCGATTTTGTGAAACCTGTCCGTTGACAGATTTCTGCAAATTCGTTATGATAGTAGCACATTAAACGGATGCAGCAAGGAGGTGCAGGAAATGACCATGACCGCGTGTATGAGAACAGCGACCACGTCTGAGCGTTCCTGCGCCCAGGCTGCTTTTGCGTGCAATCAGACCGGCGCCGCGTCTGCGGTGTCGGTCTTTGCTGTACTTTGCGGGATTTTTGTAGGCTGCGGCATTCTTGTACTTTCCATCATGGTACGAATTGCCCTGCTTTCCCTGCTGCTGGCAGGCTTATAGGGGTCCGCAACCGTTTTGAAATGCAAGGACGGCTTGGGGACCACCCAAAGCCGTCTTTTTGTATTCCCGGCGGGCTTCCGTCGGGTCAATCCAACCCATAAAGGAGATTTTGTTATGAAACGAATCGTATCTGTTGTCCTGGCCGCCATGCTGCTGGTCTGCTGTCTCAGCGCCTGCAGTAGCGCACCCGCATCCACCTCCAACGACTCTTCCGCCGCACCGTTTAAAATCGGCGGCATCGGCCCGCTGACCGGCGACGCCGCCATCTATGGCCAGTCCGTTATGAACGGCGCGAAAATCGCCGTGGAAGAGATCAACGCCAAGGGCGGCGTTCAGCTGCAGTTCCAGGAAGAGGACGACGTGGCCGACGGCGAAAAGGGCGTCAACGCCTATAACACGCTGATGGACTGGGGCATGCAGGTTCTGGCCGGCCCGGTCACCACCGGCTCCGCCATCGCCGTGTCCACCGAGGCGTATAACGACCGTGTGTTTGCCATCACCCCCTCCGCCTCCTCCGTCGACGTCATCGACGGCAAGGACAACATGTTCCAGGTTTGCTTCACCGACCCCAACCAGGGCGTTGGCGCGGCGGACTACATCTCCACCAACATGGCCGGCTCCAAGGTTGCGGTGATCTACCGCAATGATGACGCCTATTCCCAGGGCATCCGCGACACTTTTGTCGCCGAGGCCGCGGCCAAGGGCCTGGAAGTGGTTTATGAAGGGCCCTTCACCAAGGACACCTCCACCGACTTTTCCGTGCAGCTCAACGGCGCGCAGGCCGCCGGCGCGGACGTGATCTTCCTGCCCATCTACTATCAGCCCGCCTCGGTCATCCTCAACCAGGCCAACGTCATGGGCTATGCCCCCACCTTCTTCGGCGTGGACGGCATGGACGGCATTCTGACCATGAAGGGCTTTGACACCTCCCTGGCCGAGGGCGTCATGCTGCTGACCCCCTTCTCGGCCGACGCGGCCGACAGCCGCACGCAGGCCTTTGTCAAGACCTACACCGAGCGCTATGGCGAAACCCCCAACCAGTTTGCCGCCGATGGCTATGACGTGATCTACACCATCGCCGCCGCGCTGGAGGCCGCCGGCTGCACGCCCGACATGAGCGCCGCCGACATCTGCGAGGCCATGATCAAGGTCATGCCCACCATCTCGGTGGACGGCCTGACCGGCCAGGGCATGACCTGGTCGGCCAGCGGCGAGGTTTCCAAGGCCCCGATGGCCGTGGTCATCCGCGATGGCGTGTATGTCACGCCGTAATCAGCCGCAGACACTCTGAGCTACTATCACGAATCGGCGCGGGGCTGCCGGGCAGCACCCGGCAGCCCCGCGCCATGTTCGATGGCAAAAACAACGGCAGGCACCCCGCCGCTGTTTCTGCCATCGAAGAAATGAAAACGAGGTGTGACTGCATGAAATTTCTCTCCGATCTCATCAGCGGCATTAGCCTGGGAAGCGTGTATGCCATCATCGCCCTAGGCTACACCATGGTCTACGGCATTGCAAAAATGCTGAACTTTGCCCACGGCGATGTCATCATGATCGGCGGCTATGTCTCCTACTGTGCCATGTTCTATCTGGGTTTTCCGGTCTGGGCAGCCGTGCTGCTGGCCATGCTGGTCTGCACGGTGCTGGGCATCGTCATTGAGGGCCTGGCGTATAAGCCGCTGCGCTCCGCTCCGTCGCTGGCCGTGCTGATCACTGCCATCGGCGTCAGCTATTTCCTTCAGAACTCCGCCCTGCTGATCTGGAAGGCCGACACCAAGGTCTATCCCTCCATCGTCGACGGCTCGCTGAAACTGGGCCAGCTGACCATCCCCTACGTCACGCTGCTGACCGTCGCCGCCTGCGTGGTCATCATGATCGGCCTGAGCATCTTTACCAGCAAGAGTAAGATGGGCAAGGCCATGCGTGCCTGCTCGGAGGACAAGGGCGCAGCCCAGCTGATGGGCATCAACGTCAACCGCACCATCTCCGCCACCTTTGCCATCGGCTCGGCCCTGGCCGCCATTGCCGGCGTGCTGCTCTGCTCGTCGTACTATACGCTCAATCCCACCACCGGCTCCATGCCCGGCATCAAGGCCTTTACCGCCGCCGTGTTCGGCGGCATCGGGTCGATTCCCGGCGCGTTTCTGGGCGGGATTCTGCTGGGCGTCATCGAGTCGATCGCCAAGGCCTATGTGCCCAATCTGGCCAACGCCGTGGTCTTTGCCGTGCTGATTGTGGTGCTGCTTGTCAAGCCCTCCGGCCTGCTGGGCAAAGTCGTCCGCGAGAAAGTGTGAGGTGGTCTTATGGCAATTGAAAAGAAAAAGGGATTAAAAAAAGCAGCTCTGTCCGATCTGATCACCTATCTGGGCGTGACCGCCGTCTTTGTCATCATGTCGCTGCTGCAGTCCAGAGGGATGCTCTCCCGCTCGCTGTCCGGCCAGCTGGTGCCCATCTGCTGCTATGTGGTCATGGCCGTCTCGCTGAACCTGACGGTGGGCGTGCTGGGTGAGCTGAGTCTGGGCCACGCCGGCTTTATGAGCGTGGGTGCGTTTTCCGGCATCATCGCCGCCATGTGCCTGCAGGGTCACATTGCCTCCAACCCGGTTTTGCTGCTGGTCGCCATGGTCGTGGGCGCGTTTTTCGCCGCCATCGTCGGTCTGCTGGTGGGCCTGCCCGTGCTGCGTCTGCGCGGCGACTATCTGGCCATTGTGACCCTCGCCTTCGGCGAGATCATCAAGGATCTGATCAACTGTCTGCTGGTGGGGTATGACAGCCGCGGCCTGCACTTTGCCTTCAACTTCAACGGCAAGCAGAACGTTGACAGCCTCAACCTGGCTGAGGACGGCATCGCCATCATCAAGGGTGCGCAGGGCGCCGCGGGAACCACCAAGCTGGCCACCTTTACCGCCGGCTTTATCCTTGTGATCCTCGCGCTGGTGGTGGTGCTCAACCTGATGCGCAGCCGCTCGGGCCGCGCCATTATGGCCCTGCGCGACAACCGCATTGCCGCCGAAAGCGTGGGCATTAACGTCACCAAGTACAAGCTGATGGCCTTTGTCACCTCCGCCGCGCTGGCTGGCGCCGCCGGCGCGCTGTTCGGGCTGAACTATTCCTCGCTGCAGGCCACCAAATTCAACTTTGACACGTCGATTCTGGTGCTGGTGTTCGTCGTGCTGGGTGGCTTGGGCAACATGCGCGGGTCGATCATTGCCGCCACCGTGCTGACCATCCTGCCCGAGGCGCTGCGCGAATTTGCCGACTACCGCATGCTGGTGTATGCCATCGTGCTGATTCTGGTCATGCTGGCCACCAACAGCCCCAGGCTGAAAGCCATGCTGAACCGTGCGTTCAGTCCGATCAAGCGGCTCTTTGCCGGCAAAGGCGCAGAAAAGGAGGCGGCACAATGAGCGAGCGCACCCGTACCAAAATGGTTCCGGTTCCCAGCCGGGCCATCATCCCCGAGCGGGACATCAACAAGCAGCCCGTGCTGGAAACCGTCCATCTGGGCATTGAGTTCGGCGGCCTGCACGCCGTGGACGACTTTAACATGGTCATCGGCAAAACAGAGATTGCCGGCCTGATCGGCCCCAACGGCGCAGGCAAAACCACCATCTTCAACCTGCTGACCAACGTCTATCAGCCCACCTGTGGCAGCATCCTGGTCGATGGCCGCCCCACGGCCGGCAAGAGCACCGCCCAGGTCAACCGCATGGGCATTGCCCGCACGTTTCAGAACATCCGCCTGTTCAATGACCTGACGGTGGAGGACAACGTCAAGGTGGGCCTGCACAATCAGACCAACTATGGCTATCTGTCCGGCATTCTGCGCCTGCCAAGCTACTGGAAGCAGGAAAAACAGGCGCATCAGCGCGCGCTGGAGCTGCTGGACCTGTTTGACATGGCCGACATGGCTTCCGCTCGGGCGGGCAGCCTGCCCTACGGCGCCCAGCGCCGGCTGGAGATTGTCCGCGCGCTGGCCACCAGCCCCAAGCTGCTGCTGCTGGACGAGCCGGCCGCCGGCATGAATCCCTCGGAAACCGCCGAGCTGATGGACAACATCATCAAGATCCGCGACACCTTCCAGATTGCCGTGATGCTCATCGAGCACGACATGAACCTGGTCATGGGCATCTGCGAGGGCATTGTGGTGGTGAACTACGGCCGGATCATCGCCAAGGGCAATCCAGACGAAATCCGCAGCAATCCGGCGGTGATCGAGGCCTATCTGGGCCAGCAGGAGGAGGAATAAACCATGCTGAAGGTCAATGACATCAATGTCTACTACGGCAGCATCCACGCGGTGAAAAACGTCTCCTTCGAGGTCAATGAGGGCGAGATCGTCACCCTGATCGGCGCCAACGGCGCGGGCAAGAGCACCGTGCTGAACACCGTTTCCGGCCTGCTGCGCAGCCGCACCGGCTCGATCACCTTTCTGGGCCGGGACATCAACCACATGCCCCCGCACGCCGTGGTGGAACAGGGGCTGGCCCAGGTGCCCGAGGGCCGGCGCGTGTTTCAGAACATGACTGTGCAGGAAAACCTGGAGATGGGCGC
>CACXCV010000036.1 GCA_902766215.1 Oscillospiraceae bacterium | reverse complement strand
GCTTCCTCAATGCCCATGCCGCGGACCTGGTCAACGAAGGTCTCCCAGTCGCCGTTCTCGAAGGAAAGTTCGCCAGTGAGGAACTTGGCCTTCTGCTCGGAGATGAAGGTGTTGATATCGGTCATGATATCGGTGTAACGCTCCTGCTCTTCCACAGTCAGAGCTGCGGCAGCAGGATAGTTGTACTCGGTATCATAGGACTGAATCCACACATCGTGAATCTGGACAGCCATCGGATCCTGAACAGTCAGTTCGCGGTCGAAGTGGACAACGCCGGGGGAGTTGAACAGCAGGTAAGCGCACTGGAAGTGGGAGTTGTTCCAGCGGGGATCATCGCTGGTGAAAGCCTCGGGAATCCACTCGGGCTCGCCATTCTCGTTGTACTCAAAGGTCTGGCCCTCGACGCCATAGTTGCCCAGCAGGATGCCTTCATCGGTGAAGAAGTAATCCCACCACTTGCACAGGATGTCAACGTACTCGCTGTCAGCCATGATGACAGACTTGTCAGTGGCCTTGTCCAGGGTGTAGCCAATGTGAACCGGCGTGTTCTCGTCCACACGCAGAACCGGGATACCAACCAGGGTGTAGTCGCGGTCAGCGTTCACATCCAGATACATCTTGGTGTTGGTATAGGAGATGGAGAACACGCCGAACTCGTCAGAGGTGGACTCGGCCGGCTCCAGCCACAGGTTACGAGCCGCCAGGAAGTCGGGATCGATATACTCGGCTACGATCCAGGAGCGGATCAGCTCATAGAACTGCTTGTAGCCCTCGGTCAGGATACCGTGGGTCACCTTGCCGTCGATCTGCATCCAGTCAGCGGAGAAGTTGTAACCGCCGTGGAACGCATTACCAAACTGGTTGACAAAGTCGCCCTGCATGCACAGGAGCTTGATGGGATAAGGAGCGGTGTCGGAATACTTGGCCTTCATGGCGCCCAGCAGGGTGGTCATCTCGTCATAGGTGGTCGGGACTTCCATGCCCAGCTCATCCAGCCACTCGCCGCGGGCGGCCATGCCACACCAGTTCTTCTCGGGCTCGCCCTTCAGGCTGATCTTGATGAACGGGACACCGGGAACATAGCCGGCGTCGGTGGTGCACTGCTTGCGGATCTCTTCGTCCGCATTGATATAGGCGAAGAAGTTGGGCATGATGTCCTGCTTGTCGTTCAGGGGGACAATCAGGTCTTCCTCAACGGCATGATCCATGCCGGCAGTGTAGTACTTGCTGAAGTTCTCCATAAAGTCGGGGTACTCTTCGGAGGCCAGCACCAGACCGAACTGAGTCTGCGCAGCCGTTGCATCGGGCACGTCAATGTCAACATGCACGCCCGTGCGCTTCTCCATCTCCTGGAAGTACAGATAGGGCTCAGAGGTGTCATAGCCCTTGTCTTCCAGCATCTCTTCGACGGTGGGCCACCAGAACTTCACGGTGACAGGCTCGTCCACGATGGGCAGCTCAAACTCGGGGATCTCAGTGTCTGCCGGCTCGTCAGAGTCATCCGGCGTGTTGGCATCGTCCTGCGTGTTGTCATCGGCGGGGGTGTTGGTGTCAGAAGGCGTGTTCGTGTCCGCAGGCGTGTTGTTGTCATTCGTCGCGGGGGTCTTGCTGCAGGCTGCCAGAGTAAACAGCATGGCAATCGCAAGAATGAGGGAAAGAACCTTGGTCAGTCTTTTCATCCTTTGTTTTCCTCCTAAGTATTGTACAATACCGTTGGTTTCCGCAGCGTCGATGGTTCGCCGCGGATCATTGTTCTGCGCCCGAAAAGCACTGGTTGAATTCAGGGTTAAGGCGCTTGCTTTCTGAAACGGAACACGTTCCAGGAAAGGCTTTTCAGGTTTGCCGTGACCTTGCCATCGATACAGGTCGTGTCAGGATCAACTGCTGGCCGGATTGCCTCGGGATTTTCCCAAGTGTTGCGCGCATCAAGATCATCCGAATACATTCGGATGTGCTCCTCAAAGCGCCAGCCCTCAAATCCCGAAACATCCAGCTCCACTGTGTTGTCCGCTTCCCAGTTGCGGTTGATGACAAACACAGTCAGCGTACCCTTGGCTTCGTCCAGCGCGGCCGCGCTGTCGATGAAGGGGAGTCCTTCCCGTGCTGCGTACTGAGACGTTTCGTCCAGCGCGTAGCCCGGCAGGTCGAAGGTATCACATGCCACGCTGGTGCGCATTGACACACCCTGACCAAACTGCATCAGCTGCACAAAGGGATAGTACCCGGCCGTCTTCCAGAGATGCTCTCTGTCAGACGCCACCAGAGTGCTCAGCCCTCCAGTCATGCAGCCAATCTTCACACGGTCAGCGTGCCGCAGAAACGCCAGCAGCACAGACGCATTGCCCAGTGCGCCAATCATGTCGCCCGGACGCTGCGTGATGCCGCTGCGGCCCGGCGTCATGTTGTCCGGGTCATGACGGACATATTTGCGATTCGGGTCGAAGACATAGTGCTTGGCATAGGCGCTGTGCGGCCCCTCGCCATAGCGCAGCTGGCCCTTCACAGGTCTGGTCATCGCCCCATATTCGTCAAAGGAGATCATCATTTTCTTGGGGCTGCGGCATTTGGTCTGGAGATAATCCAGCATCGCAGCCTCGGTGTTGATAAACTCCTCATAGTAAATCGAGCCGCCCAGCAGCGCGCCAAAGTCGCCCACAGGCGCCGTGTGGTAGTGATGAACCGAGACATAGTCCACCGATTCATAGCACTGCTCCAGCACCTGCATATCCCATTCCGGATAATGCGTCAGGAATGGCGATGACGATCCGCATACAGCAGTTTCGATCGTGCCGTCCACCCATTTGATCGCTTTGGACACCTCGTTAGCGTGGATACCATAGCCTTTCGGGTCGCGTTCCCATGAGGCGATCTGCCAGGGGCCGTCCATTTCGTTGCCCAGATACCAGGTTTTTACACCATAGGGTTTCTCATGGCCGTTCTTTCTGCGCAGGTCGGACCAGTAGGTGCCGCCCTCGTGGTTGGTATACTCCACACAATAAATTGCATCGTTGATGTTTGCCGTTCCCAGGTTGAGCGTATACAGCGGCTCGGCGCCAATGCGCTCTGCCCACTGCAGATACTCGTCGTGGCCCACGTCGTTGGGGATGTACTGGTGCCAGGCAAGGTCAAGATGGCACTTGCGCTGCTCCATCGGACCAATGGAATCCTTCCAGTCCCATCCAGAGACAAAGTTGCCTCCCGGCAGGCGCACAGCAGGATTGGGTGTGTTCCGCAGGGCGGCAATGATGTCGCCGCGGAAGCCCTTGTCGTCCGCCGTGGGATGCTTGGGGTTGAACATTGTCCCGTTTACCATGGTACCAATCGGCTCCAGGAACGAGCTGTACAGTCTCGGCGAGATATCGCCAATGCGAAATGCAGGATGTACAGTGATTTTCGCTTTTTTCGGCATGTGTTTCCCTCCTTTCCTGTCAGGTTAGGACTCGTCAATCCTTCGGCATATTTTCCATATACACAGCCTTTTGCAGCTGTACCATGGCATCAGGCGTGTCGACCTTCGGGGTCGACTGATCAGCAAACCACATGGCGTTCGGCTCGTCGTTGCGGATGGGCTTCCACTCGGGCATCGGGGTACCGTCGGCATCGTCGCCGTTGGGATTGCCGCTGCGGATAAAGTTGGCCCAATAGTTGCACATCTGCCGTGCCAGGTCATAATGCTTGCCGACGAAGGGGCGCCAGCACTTGGCCAGCGTTTCAAAGAAGAACCACAGATCCACCGAGTGGAACGTGCCCGGGTGGTCCCAGCCGGGGATTTCGGCGTCGAACACGCCATAGTAAATCGGCTCCTGGATGCCCAGCTCCTCGTCGCGATGCTGCAGCGAACGGGCCGCAATCTCGATCCCGCTGGTCATGCTGGCCTGAACAGCCTTCTCCAGATCGTCACCGCACAGGGACAGGAACTCGTCCGCACGGTCGCCAAAGATCTCAGCAGCCTTCTGCTTGAACTCGTCCATGCTCTCGGCACGCAGACCGGACTTGAACTCGTCAGTGGTGCGGGTCACCAGCAGCGGCACGCGCAGGCGCTTGCCGCGCATCAGGTTGTTCGAAGCATTGTCCAGCTGGAACTTGCCGTCGGAAACCGTGCCGAAGAAGCCGTGGAAAGCAGTGCACTTGTCGCGGATCAGCTCTGCGTTCAAAGCCCGAGCCTCCTCCAGCGTTTTCACGCCCAGGAAGTCAAAGAACTTCACGCCCTGCTGCTCAGCATCGGCAAAGGTGGTACCGCGGGGCATCCGGCCGAACACGCCGCCGGACATGCCACTCTCGATAATCGCCTTTTGGAACAGGCCCTCGTTCTGCGGCGAGGTCAGCTGTGCGCAAACGCTGCCGCCGCCGGCCGACTGGCCGCCGATGGTAATGTTGTCCGGATCGCCGCCAAAGGCCGCGATGTTGCGCTTGACCCAGCGGGTACCGGCCTGCTGATCCAGGTGGCCAAAGTTGGCCGGCGCCTCGGGCTGCTCGGCCGTCAGCTGCGGATGCGCCAAAAAGCCGAACACGTTCACGCGATAGTTCACCGTGACAACCACGATGCCGCGGCGGGCAAGACGCTCGCCGTCAAACTCCATCTCAGCCGGGTTGCCCACCTGCAGGCCGCCGCCAAAATACCAGACATAGACCGGCAGCTTTTCATCCGCCGACTTGGCCGGGGTCCACACATTCAGATACAGACAGTCCTCGTCCATGGGGATTTCGGGGTCTACATTCCACTCACGGGAATAGATATCGTCCTTGTTCAAGCCGGGAATGGGCTGCATGGAGATCGGCGCAAACTCCGCGCAGATCAGTTCACCGTCCCACGGCTCCACCGGCTGCGGAGCGCGCCAGCGGTTCTCGCCCACGGGAGGGGCTGCAAAGGGAATGCCCTTAAAGGCAGTGATGCGCGGATCGGCCGCGGGAATGCCGCGGACAACGCCGCCCTCCACAATTGCTTTGCGAATCATAGAAGTGGCTCCTTTCTGTGATAAAATATTGCATGTTTTTTTCATTTTCTTGCGCAGTATACCGATTCTGCGATTACATTCTCTTGCAGCAGCTATGCATTGACGGCGCAACCGTCATTCTTTAATACTGATTGTCTAAATTATATCACTATATTGTGCACTCTGCAATACCTGTTCCGTTTGCTTCCCCTTTTAAAAAGCACAATTCTGTCTATTGCTTGCAGCCAATTCTGCTCAAGTCGCAAAATCGACACAAATCTTTTATAAAGCGAAAGCGCAAGCATCTTTTGCCCGCAAATAAGCCCTGCGTACGAAAAGCCGGCCGGGACCGGTTCGGGTCCCGGCCACTCTTCTGACGGCCGCCTTATTGGGTCTGAGACTTGTGAAGGCGAAGCACACTGACCGAATAGGCCGGCGCCTCGTATACAAAGGTCTTTGCCGCGCCGGTGCAGGTTACGGTATGATCCGCAACCTTCTCCGGCTCTTCCAGCGAGTTGCAGTCGTCCGGCGCGCCGGTCAGCAGGCCGACGGTATACGCCGACTCCACCTCGCAGTCCAGCTGGATCTCCACCTGCTCCGGCTGATCGCCGATGTGGGCAATCTTCAGGATCAGGTCCTCGCCGTCGTTCAGCGCCACGGTCTGAATGGCCTCATAGTGCGGCAGCTCCGCCGTGTGCAGCAGCGCGCCGTCCAGCCAGCATTCAACTGCCGTGCCGGTGTTGACCATCTTCATCTTGTGGTAGACGCTGGCGTCAAAGTCGATGGCAATCTCCTTGCTGAGCACCACCGGGCGCATGCCGGAGCCCTCGGTTACGACGCTCTTGCCGTCCTTGATCGTCCAGGTCACCGGGCGCAGGTTGTGCATCGACCAGGGATCCTCGCGCTTTTCGTCGTTGCCCATATAGCCCTGGGGCAGCGGGCAGCAGCAGACGCCGATAGAAATCTCCTTGCCCTCGCAGGCCAGCGCTTCCACCTCGAACACGCCCTGGCGCGAACTGTCGTCGTCGCCCAGCACAACCATCGTGCGGTCGCCAAAGCCAAAGCGGCGCATCATCGGATCCAGCTCGTCCTCATTGGGGGCCGCCACGACAAACCCGTCGCCCTCGGCCTTCACATGGCCCAGCAGCTCGCGCGTCGCAGCCACGGGAGCGCCGTTCCAGCTGGCGTTGCGATAGGCCGTGCCGCCGGCGCTCAGCAGCGCCGGGCCGCCCTTGACATACGGCACATAAATGATGCCGCTTTCCTGCTGGCTCTGCACAACCTCCTTGCCGCGGCTGCCGCCGAACAGTCTCCACACGGAATACGACGGCAGTCCATAGCTGCGCAGGTTGTCAAACACAATCAGGTTAGGGTTCCACAGCGCATAGTGAATGTTTTCAAACAGCGGAGCATACGCCGCCAGGGTCACGATATCCTGGTTGCGTTCCATGCCGATCATAAACATTGCCTCGCCCACGGCCGGATACAGCGTGTGGATCGGACCGCTGGTCACGGCAAACTCGCCCACAAAGATTTCGGGGCCATTGCGGTCATACGCATCGTAATAGTGCGAGTTGCGTGCAAACCACTCCGTCCGGTCATAGAAATGCTCGTCGGCAATGTCCAGCTTCAGGCCGCTGCGCTCCACATGGGTGTTGGCGACGATCTTCAGGTGCGGATACCTGGCCAGAATCGTGCTGCGGAACAGCTCATAGCGGTGCTCGTACTCCTCGCCCATGTTCTCGTTGCCGATCTCCAGATAGTTCAGGCGGAAGGGAGCGGGATGGCCCATCCGGGCACGCAGTGCGCCCCACTTGGAGTCCACCGGACCCAGCGCATACTCCAGCGCGTCCAGCGCCTCCTGCAGCATTTTGTCCAGCTCTTCGTTCTCCATCAGCACGCAGCGGCGGCCCTGGCAGGTCATGCCGCAGTTGCAGACATACAGCGCCTCGGCGCCCAGATCCTCGCACAGCTGGAGATACTCATGATAGCCCAGGCCGTCCGTCATGCGGTATTCCCACACGTTGATGTGACCCTTGCGCTCCCAAACGGGGCCAACCGTCTCAGAAAAGCGCATGGCCGTGGACAGGGACATGCCCTCTACTATGCAGCCGCCCGGGAAGCGGAGGAACGCCGGGTGCATCGCCTCCAGCTTTTCGGCCAGATCCAGCCGCAGGCCGTGGCCGCGATAGGTGTTCATCGGCATCAGAGACATAAAGCCGAAGAGCACCTTGCCGCCCTTGGGCGCCTTGATCACAAAGCGGCCCTTGCCGCTGGTGGCGCTGGGAACCAGTACCATGTCATAGCGGACAAAGCCGGCGCCGGTCAGCGTCAGCCGGCAGCTGCAAAGGCACTGGCCCTCTGCCTCAATCGACAGCTCCAGCGGCGTCGTCTGCTCAACCTGCGCAAACAGATACAGGTGATATGCCTCGCCCGCCTGCGCCGGCACGCCGGCATAGCCAATGTTCCAGACGCGGCCGTCCGGCTCGAAGGCAACCTCCAGCGCCGCCTCGCGTTTGGCGTTCAGGGTGTGCTCGGTCTCCAGGCGCATCTGCGCGCCCTCGGCATACCAGGCGGGAATCGGCGTCAGTTCGCCGTTGTTGTTGTCCCGAATCCAGCGCTGAAAGCCCTCGCCATTATAATAGGCAAAGGGATAGCCATTGTCGTTATACAGCCAGCCATCCTTCTCCTTCAGATCCGCGGGGATCACGCTGTCGTCAAACGAGCGGTTGCGCAGCATCTCCGGATACAGGCCGCCGTCGCCGGATCGGTTGATATCTTCAAAAAACAGGCCGTACAGGGTCGGTGCCACAGGGAAACGAACTTTCTTCGTTTGAACCTGCAGTTTCGCCATGACGATCCTCCCTTCTTATTTTGCTTCGGGCTTGCGGAAGCGGAGCACGTTCCAGGACAGGCGCTTGAGATCGGTGTTGAGCTTGCCGTCCTTCATCACAGCCTTGGTGTTCACCGTGGGCTGGATGGCGTTGGGCGCCTCAAAGGTGTTGCGGGCCTCCATGTCCTCGGTGTACATCTGGATATGCTCGACAAACTCCCAGCCCTCAAAGCCGCTCACGTCGATGTCGGCGTTGATGTCGCTCTCCCAGTTGCGGTTGATGACAAAGATGTTCAGCTCGCCCTTGGCCTCGTCCACGGCAGCGGCGGTGTCCAG
>CACXCV010000035.1 GCA_902766215.1 Oscillospiraceae bacterium | reverse complement strand
GCTGCGGTTTGACTCCAAGCAGGACAAAAAGCTCCTGCAGGAGCTGGAGGAGGAACAGGCCGGTGACTGAGCTGGAAACGCTGCGCCAGTGGGTGCGGCAGAGCAGACAGATTGTCTTCTTCGGCGGGGCGGGCGTCAGCACCGAGTCCGGCATTCCGGACTTTCGCTCGCAGGACGGGCTGTACCACCAGAAGTATACCCTGCCGCCGGAGGAAATCCTGTCCCACGACTTTTTTCAGGCGCATCCGGAGGCGTTTTTTGCCTTTTACCGGGACAAGATGCTCCCACTGGACGCCCAGCCCAACGCGGCGCACCGCACGCTGGCCCGCTGGGAACAGGAGGGGCGGCTGAGCGCCGTGATCACCCAGAACATCGACGGCCTGCATCAGAAGGCGGGCAGCGGCACGGTGTTCGAGCTGCACGGCAGCATCTGGCGCAACCACTGCACCCGCTGCGGCGCGGGTTACCCGCCCGAGCGCATCCGCGGCGGCGCCGGCGTCCCCCGCTGCAGCTGCGGCGGGATCATCAAGCCCGACGTGGTGCTTTATGGCGAGAGCCTGGACGAGGACTGCCTGGCCGGTGCGGTGCATGCCCTGCGGCAGGCCGATCTGCTGGTTGTCGGCGGCACGTCGCTGACGGTCTATCCGGCGGCGGGGCTGCTGCGCTATTTCCGCGGGCAGCATCTGGTGCTGATCAACCGCGATGCCACGCCCCACGACGGCGAGGCGGACCTGATTCTGCGCCAGCCCATCGGGCAGGTGCTGGGTCAGCTGTGAACCCAACAGAAAGGAGCCAACGCAATGATTCTGGCCATTCACATCGGCAACAGCAACCTGACGGTCGGCGGCGTCGAGGCGGGAGCGCTCTGCTTTGTCGGCCGCCTGACCACCGAGCCGCGCACCGAGGACGAGTTTGCCGCGGCGCTGCAGGGGCTGCTGCAGCTCTATGGCGTGGAGCAGAAGCCTGCCGGCGCAATCATCGCCTCGGTGGTGCCGCCGCTGACCCAGCTGGTGTGCGCCGCGGCGGCGCGGCTGACTGGCCGCCGCCCGCTGGTGGTGGGGCCGGGGGTGAAGACCGGGCTGAACATCGCCATCGAAAATCCCAACCAGCTGGGCAGCGACCTGGTGGTGGCGGCGGCCGCAGCGGCGGCGCGCTATCCGCTGCCGCTGGTGGTGGTGGCGCTGGGCACGGCGACCACCTTTTCCGTGGTGGACGCGCACAGGAGCTTTCGCGGGGGGATTATTGCCCCGGGCGTGCGCGTGGGACACGACGCGCTGATCGAGCGGGCCAGCATGCTGACCCCGGCGGAGCTGACCGCGCCCAAGGCGGTAATCGGCGCCAACACCGCCGACAGCTTGCGCAGCGGCTGCGTGCTGGGCGCGGCGGCGATGATCGACGGGCTGCTGCTGCGCATCGAGGACGAGCTGGGCGAATCGGTGACGGCGGTGGCCACCGGCTCGCTGGCCGGGCTGGTCACGCCCCACTGCCGGCACGCCATTACGGCCGACGAACATCTGGCGCTGAAGGGCCTGGCGCTGCTCTATGACAAAAACACGCGAAAGTGAGGGCTGCGCCATGCTGATCGGCTGCCACCTGTCCTGCAACAAGGGCTATCTTGCCATGGGCCGGGAGATGACCCGCCTGGGGGCGAACACCTGCGCCTTTTTCACCCGCAATCCCCGGGGCGGCAAGGCCCGGGCGCTGGACCCGGCGGACATCACCGCCTATGAGCGCTATGCCGCGGCGCAGGGCTTTGGCACGCTGGTGGCGCACGGGGCCTATACCGTCAATCTCTGCGCGGCGCGCGAGGACATCCGGGCGTTCGGGCGGGACTGCGTGGCGGAGGATTTGCAGCGGCTGGCGCTGTTTTCCAACTGTGTGTACAACATCCACCCCGGCAGCCATGTGGGACAGGGCACCGCCGCTGCCACGGCCCTGCTGGCCAACGCGCTGCGCGGGCTGCTGGCGGGCAGCGGCCCGGTACTGCTGCTGGAAACCATGGCCGGCAAGGGCACCGAGCTGGGCGGCAGCTTTGAACAGCTGCGCGACATCCTCGACGCGGTGGATCGCCCGGAGCGCATGGGTGTGTGCCTGGACACCTGCCACGTGTGGGACGCGGGCTATGATCTGCGCGGCGACCTGGAGGGCGTGCTGGCGGAGTTTGACCGGGTGATCGGCCTGCACCGCCTGCGGGCGCTGCATCTCAACGACAGCATGAACCCCTGCGGCAGCCGCAAGGACCGCCACGCCTGCATCGGACAGGGCGCGCTGGGGATCGAGACCTTCCGGCAGATTGTCCGGCACCCGCTGCTGCGCACGCTGCCAATGGTGCTGGAGACGCCGGTGGAGGACAACGACGGCTATGCCCGCGAGATTGCTCTGCTGCGGTCGCTGGCATGACGGTGCTGCTGTATAAGCCGCTGGGCTGCGTGACGGCCCGACGGGACGACCGGCACCGCACGGTGCTGGACTGCCTGCCGCCGCAGTTGGCCGGGCTGCACCCGGTGGGGCGGCTGGACCGCAACACCGAGGGCCTGCTGCTGCTCACCGACGACGGCGCGCTGACGGCGCGCCTGACGCGGCCGGAGCGGCATGTGACCAAGACCTATGCCTTCTGGGCGCTGGGCACGCTGGACGAGCCGGCCCAACAGCGGCTGCGCACGGGGCTGCTGCTGCCGCCTGATCCGGCGCCGACGCGCCCGGCAGGCCTGCGCATCACGGGGCAGAGCACGCTTTATCAGTCTGCCGGGGTCATCCCACCGGACTATCGCCAGAAGCTGATGAAAAACCGCGACCTGCCCGTGACCATCGGTGAGCTGACCCTGACCGAGGGCCGCACCCATCAGGTGCGGCGGATGCTGCGGGCCGTGGGCTGCGCGGTGATCCGCCTGCGCCGGGTGGCGCTGGGGCCGCTGGACCTGGGCGGCCTGCAACCGGGCCAATGGCGCGCCCTGACGCCGGAGGAGGAGCAGGCCCTGTGGAATGCGGGGCGGGAACAATAAAAAACGCCGCAGCGCCTCTGCCGGGTGGCAGACTGCGCTGCGGTTTTTGTCTGTTCAGCCAATGCGGCGCCCCGCGCCGGCGATGGCGTTGCCCGCGCCGGTGACTGCGTCGCCGATGGCGCGGCCTGCGCTGCGGCCGGCGTCGTCCAGGTCGCCGGTGACGGTGCCGGTGTCGTCGCCGCGGTTGTCGTTGGCCGTACCGTTGCTGTTGGCGGTACCGCTGCCGTTGGCCGTGCCGTTGTTGGCGGTGCCGCTGCCGTTGGTTGTGCCGTTGTTGGCGCCGTTGGTGTTGTTGTTGGCGTCGCCGCCGACAGTGCCATTGGTACCGTTATTTCCGGTGGTGCCGCTGTTGCTCCCGGTGTTGCTCCCGGCGGCGTTGCTGCCGGGCGTGTCGTTGGACGTGCCGCCGTTGGCAGAGCCGTTGACGGTGCCGCTGCCCGTGTCGGACACGTTGCCGCCGTCGGTGCAGGCGCTCAGCACGCCCAGCAGAAGCAGGGCGCAGAGCAGAACAGAGATGATACTGCGCTTTTTCAAGGTTGTCGCCTCCAGACAAGTATTCGCGTTGTACGGCACTAGTATGGACGGCGGCGCGGAAATTAGTCACGGCGGCGGCAATGCAATCCTTGCCATGGAAAATTATACTTTTTTGCGGCGCAGCAGGCGCGAGGCGGCCAGGGCGCTGCCGGCGCTGACCAGCACGAACACCAGCGTGTGCACAGCAATGACGGTGGGGCCGGTCTGCCACGAGAGACGGCAGGCGGTGAAAAAGCCCGCCACGAAGCAGACCACGGCCAGCCCGCCGGAGCAGAGCACCACGCCGCGGAAGCTTTTGCACAGGCGCATGGCGCTCATGGCCGGGAAGACAACCAGGCCCGAGATCATAATTGCGCCCATCAGCTTCATGCCCAGGACGATGGTCACGGCGGTGAGAATGGCCAGCAGCGTTTTATACGCCTGGGTGTGTACGCCGGTGGCGCGGGCGAACACCTCGTCAAAGGTGATGGCAAACAGCTTGTGATAGCACAGGACAAACAGAGCCAGCACCACGGCGCTGAGCACCAGCGAGAGGATCAGGTCCTTGTCCGTCAGCGTCAGCACCGAGGCCGAGCCGAACAGGCTGTTGCAGATGTCGGCGTTGCGCTGGGGGGAGTAGTTATAAAGCAGGCTGCCGACGGCCACCGCACCGGTGGCCAGCAGGGCGATGGCGGCGTCGCCCTGGGTGTGGCTGCGCTCGCTCATGCGCAGAATCAGCACGGCGGCCACGATGACCACCGGCAGGGTGAATTCCAGCTCCCACTGGCTCAGGCCGCACACGGCTGCCAGCGCAATGGCGCCGAAGCCCACGTGGCTCAGCCCGTCGCCGATCATGGAAAAGCGGCGAAGCACCAGATTGACGCCCAGCAGGGCGCAGCACAGGCTGACCAGCACGCCCACAACCATCGCCCGCAGAACAATCTGCATCAGCAGCGGCGAAGCAAACATGTCAGAAAAGCGCATTGCCGTCCCTCCCCGTAAAGCGCCGGCCCACGCCGGAATGCAAATAATCGAATGTGTTGCCGTAGAACAGCGGCTTGTGCGCCAGATGCAGCACATGCTTGGCGTCCTCGGCCACGGCGGTCATGTCGTGGCTGACCATGATGACGGTCAGCCCCTCGTCGTTGAGACGCCGGATGAGCGCATACAGCTCCTGCGTGACCACCGGGTCCAGCCCGGCCACCGGCTCGTCCAGCAGCAGCAGCTTCTGCGTGGCGCACAGGGCGCGGGCCAGCAGCACGCGCTGCTGCTGCCCGCCGGACAGGTCGTGATAGCAGCGGCGGGCCAGATCGCCGATGCCCAGCGTGTCCATGGTCCGGCGCGCGGCGTCGCGGTCGGCCTTGTGATAGAAAAAGCGGCCCTTCCGGCGGTTGAGCCGGCCGGAGAGCACCACCTCGAAGCAGCTGGCGGGAAAGTCCCGCTGAATCTGCGTCTGCTGGGGCAGGTAGCCGATTTCGGTCTGGTGCAGCCCCTCGCCGAAGGTGATGCTGCCGCCGGCCGGGCGGATCAGACCCAGCAGGGCCTTCATCAGCGTGGACTTGCCTGAGCCGTTTTCGCCCACAATGCACAGATAATCCCCCTGCGGGACGGAAAAGCTGACGCCCGACTCCACCACCCGGCCGTCATAGGCCAGGCTTAGGTCACGGCATTGAATCAGCGCCATGGGGCCCTCCTGTCTGGGCGCAGCTCTGGCAGATGCCATAGAGCAGCGTCCGATTGGGATTGACGGCAAAGCCGTGGTGACTTTGCAGGTGGTGATACAGGGCGGGCAGCTCGTCGCAGCTCATGTGCGCGATGCTGCCGCAGCGCTCGCACTTGACCAGCACACAGGCACCGCCGTGGTCCACGCCGCAGTATTTCCAGCAGGCGCCATTCTGCTCGTCGGAGGCGACCCGGTGAACCAGCCCTTGCTGCTCCAGCTTTTCCATCTGGCGATAGATGGTGGCCAGGCCCATGGGGCTGCCGGCCTCGTCCAGCTGCTCCATCAGGCCCTTGACGGTCAGATAGCCGTCATGATGTGAGCGGATGCAGGCCATCAGCGCGGCCAGCTGCCGCGTTTGATAGGTGCGTGACATAGGAATTCCTCCATTTACGAAATGAAATCAAAATTGAGAATCAAATTCAGTTTCAATATCATAGCGCGTTCTTTCCGGTTTGTCAACGCCTGGCCTGGGGCCAGAAGAATAATTGAAAGAATATATATGCATAAAAAATGAGTATATGATGGAAAATATGCCAAACTGGATCGGAAATATACTATGAAAATCCGTCCAATGTGACGGTTTTTCTCTAAAATATGCGGCACTAATTGACAGAAAACGCAGCGTGGTGCTATGATAAGGCAGACAAGAGCGCCAAGGAGAAAAGAGGAATAATCATGCAGAGACATTTGCTGAAATTGCTGGACCTGTCCCCGGAGGAAATTGATGAAATTCTCGATC
>CACXCV010000034.1 GCA_902766215.1 Oscillospiraceae bacterium | reverse complement strand
GGCGCGCCGGAGGAGACGGCCACCGTCACCTTTACCATCTATGTCTACCCCGCGTCGAACATCCTCTATGAGGAGACCTTCCTCAGCGAGGAGTTGAAGCAGACCGGCGGCACCCTGGACAACCGCTGGACGAGGGTCGAGGCGGCTGCCCCGGCGCAGCAGGCCAGCAAGCTGAGCGACACCGCCCGCTTTGGTTATGACCCTGCGGCGGAGACGACCGGCCGCAACGGCGCGTGGGAGATTTCGGACCTGACTGCGCTGAAGGCGTCGCAATATGCCCTGACCACCGATTTTTACGGCAACGCCTTCGATCTGATCGGCACCTGCGGCCCCGACACCGGCCGCGTGCTGCTGATTATTCAGCAGGGCGCCAAGGCGGTCAAGGCTGCGCTGGTTGACACCCGCTATCAGGACGGCACGCTGGAGCAGGTTCCGCTGGCCCACCTGGAGCTGGGCGAGGATGCGCTCTATACCGCCACCATCTACGCCTCCGGCGCGGCAGCTGCAGCCGATACCAACGGCACGGCCGGCATCATGCGCAGCGGCCGGGCCTATGCGGCCGATCCGCTGGAGGAAATCCTCCGCGGCCTGAATCTGGACGCCGTGGACATCGCGGTGTACAGCATGGACGGCATGCGCGCTGCGGAAACAACTTACACCGGCGTGTTGAACGCAGCGCTGGCAGACGTCCCGGCGGCCGTGACGCGGCCCGAGGGCACGCATGTGGAAATCGGCGGCTTCCGCGTCTACCGCACCACGGACAGCACCGACGCCGTGGCTGAAAAGTATGCCGCGGACGAGCAGAACCGGACCTATACCAACAGCATTGACCTGATGGCCGGCAAGGTGATTACCGCCTATGCCGAGGGCGGCTCCGGCAGCTATGCTATCACCGATTACGAGGCGCATGGCGGCCCGCAGAACGAGATTTATCTTGCGCCGGGGCAGAGCATCACCTTCGGCGCGGACGCCGAGGAGCTTCAGATCAGCCTGCGCGCCGTGGGCGAGGCCGTGATGAGCAATGTCGCCGCGCTGAGCGCGAACACCGAGCTGTATTACACTCTGCGCAAGACGGCGGGTCTGTTTACCATCAGCAACCAGAGCGGCGGCCTGCTGGCCGTCGGCAATGCCAAGATTCCGACTGGCGCGTCGGTCACCACGGTGGACGCGCTGAACCAGAGCGACGTGTTTTACAGCGTCAGCCTGGCGATGGCCGCGGCCCCGGCCGAGCCGGAGCAGCCCGGGCAGCCGGAAGAACCAAAGCCCTTTGCCCCCGCGCAGTTTGACCTCAGCGGCACCGTGCGGCGGATGTTCAGCCGCCGGATGATTACGCTGCGCATTACCGTTTCCAGCGACGTGGCCTATGTCACCGTCAACGGCCGGGTTTATACGCCCAGCAGCTTCCAGCTCCGCCGCGGCAGCGCTGTGATTACGGTGACGGATGTGGTGGGCCGCGATGAAAGCGCACAGTATACCGTTGTGGCCTATAACGCCGACGGCGTGGCCAGCGAAGCCCTTGTCAAAGCATTCTGAGAAAGGAGAGAACAGAAGATGAAGCAGTATACCAAGCCGACCATGATGGTGCTCTCCCTCTCGGCCAACGACATGCTGTGCAGTGGCTGCGTTGTAAAGCTGATGAACGACGACTTTGGTCAGATTTTGCTTGGATCGTTTGATGCGAACGACGACGGCCGGCTCACCTGGGGGGACTTCAGTCCGAACCTGTTTGGCGCCGGCGAGGTCCAATGCAGCGATACCGACCCGCTCCTGGAAGCCTACTGCAAGTTTACAAGCAACAACGGGGCGACTGCCATCTGGTCCTGACATTGCAGGCCTGATAAGTGCAAGCAAGCGCCCATGCCCTTGCGGGTGTGGGCGCTTGCTGCTGTTGACATGAAATAACTGGATGGATTGATGGAACATTTTTACGAATTTTGCAGCGTTCGCTTCTGCCTTGACGCAGAGCAGGCGATGCACATGGACGACTGCGGCTGGCAGTTTGCCGCCCGGCCCGGCCCCGCGGAGGTGCGGATCCGGACCGAGTGCTGCGCGGCGCTGCCTGCCCCGGCGGGGGCGTTTCTCGGCCGGCGGGGAGAAAAGCTGGTCTGGCGCGACGGCGCGGCTGTGACCCGCCTGAGCCAGGATCCGTTTCGCCCCCAGCCGCATCTGTCGCTGCGCTATACCCTGCCAGACGTGCGGACACTGCACTGCTGCGTGCGCGCGGAGGACTGGCCCTGGGCCGCCTGCGGGCGTTTTTTCTGGCCGGGCATTGCGCTGCCCCAGGTGCTGGTGCATTGGTCGGCGCTGGTGTTTCACGCAGCCTATGTGGTCTGGCGCGGCGGCGCGATGCTATTTGTCGCGCCCAGCGGAACCGGCAAGTCCACCCAGGCCGCGCTGTGGGAGCGCTGCCGCGGGGCGGAGAGTATCAACGGCGACAAGGCAGCTGTCCGCCTGGGCGGAGCGCCCATGGCGTATGGAATGCCTTTTTGCGGTACAAGCGGGATTTGCCGCAACGAGACGCTGCCGCTGCGCTGCGTGGTGCTGCTGGCGCAGGGGCCGGAGAACCGCGTCTGCCGCCTGAGCGCGGTGGAGGCGCTGCCGCAGCTGAGCGGCAATCTGTTTGCCGACACGCTGATTCATGAGGAATGGCAGCTGGCGCGGCGGCTGCTGCTGGATCTGGCGGCGGCGGTGCCGGTCTACCGGCTTTGCTGCACGCCGGACGAGCGGGCGGTGGACGCGCTGGAAGCGGCATTGGCGCAGGACGGGCTGCCGTGACACACAAGCAAAGGAGAGGGCCATGAAGGCATATCAGGCATACAGCCAGCTTTTGTTTGCCCGGGCCGATAGCCGCGGCGTGCCGCTTTCCGGGACGTTTGAGCTGACCCCGCGGTGCAATTTCCGCTGCAAAATGTGCTATATCCACCGCGTGGAGCAGGACGCTGCCGCTCTGGGGCAGGAAAAAAGCGCGGCGCAGTGGCTGGATCTGGCCGCGGCGTGCTGCCGCGCCGGGACGCTGCTGCTGCTGCTCACCGGCGGCGAGCCGCTGCTGCGCCCGGATTTCCGCGAGATCTATACCGGCTGCCGGCGCATGGGAATGCTGGTTTCACTCAATACCAACGGGTCGCTGCTGGACGAAGACACGGTGCGGTTCCTGGCCGCGGACCCGCCCTCGCGGGTGAATATCACGCTCTATGGCGCCTCGGCGGAGACCTATGAGGCGCTCTGCGGCAGCGGTGCCGCCTATGAGCGGGTGATCAGCGCCATTACGGCGCTTCGGCAGGCCGGCGTGCTGGTCAAGCTGAACTATTCCATTACGCCGGACAACCGCCGGGACGTCCAGGCGGTCTATGCCTTTGCACGGACGCAGGGGCTGCCAATGCAGGCCGCGTCCTATATGTTTCCGCCGGTGCGGGTCTGCGGGCCGGCTCAGTGCAGCACCCGCCTGCGTCCCGAAGAGGCGGCAGAGGAAAAGCTTCGCTATGATCAGATGCGCCTTTCTGGTTCGGCGCTGCGCCGGCACTGGGAGGACCTGCTGGCGGGGCAGCCTGCCCCGGTCGAAGAGTGTCAGGAGCTGCCGCTGCAAAAAATCCGCTGCCGTGCCGGCAGCAGCACCTTCTGGGTCACGTGGGACCACCAGCTTCGCCCCTGCGGGATGATGACCGAGCCGGGCGTCGATCTGGCCCGGACGGCGTTCCCCTGCGCCTGGGAGCAGCTCAGAGCACTGCGGGAGCGGATTGTGGTTCCGGCGCAATGCTCGGCCTGCCCAGTCCGAAACGCCTGCGACCAGTGCGCCGCAGTTTGCCATGCCGAAGGCGGAAGCTATGCCGCCGTCCCGGATTATATGTGCCGCATGACGGAGGAATACCTGCGCCGCATCCGGCAGGCGCTGCGCGGCGCTGAGGACGGGGCTGCGCATTGATGCGGCGAAATGCCGAAACAGAGAGGCGGTGCCCGCAATTGAACCGGTTGAAAACAGCGGCGGAAAAAATCCAGGCCGGCGCCCTGCGCGGGTTCTGGCGCGAGGCGGCCTGGGCGCTGGGCTATGTCCGGCGGTACAGGCTGGTGGTGGCCGTCCACATCCTGCTGGGCGTTGCGTCGATTGGGATGGGGCTTGGGACCAGCGTCGCCTCCAAATATCTCATTGATGCGGTCACGGGCCAGAAGGCAGACGCCATTGGCGCGGCTGCTGTGACCATGGCGGCCATGCTGCTGCTGGGAATCCTGCTCCGCGCCATATCCAGCCGCGTGGGTGCGCGGCTCAGCATCCGTGTGCAGAACGAGATTCAGGCGGAGGTGTACCGGAAGATCCTGACCAGCGCGTGGGAGCCGCTGGAACAGTTTCGCCCGGGCGATCTGCTCAGCCGCCTGACCGGCGACGTGGGCACGGTGGCGGGCGGCGTGACGGGGTTTGCCCCCGGGGCCATTGCCAGCGCGGCGCAGTTTGCCGGCGCGCTGGGGATTATGCTCTTCTTCGATCCGGTGATGGCGGCCATCGCGCTGGTCTGCGTGCCGGCTTCGGCCTGCTTTTCCCGGCTGCTTGCCGGGCGGATGCGCAGCCACAGCAAACAGATGAAGACCATTTCCAGCGACATCATGTCCTTCTACGAGGATTCGCTCTCCAACCTGACCAGCATCAAGGCCTTTGGCGCTGCCGACCTGTTCGGGGAGAAAATGCTGCGCCTGCAGGGCCAATACCGGGCGGAATATCTGGACTATAACCGGTTTTCGGTGCGCACGTCGGCCGGTCTCTCTCTGATGGGGGCGGCAGCCTCGGCCGGGTGCTTCGGCTGGGGCGTCTTTCGCCTGTGGAGCGGCGCGATTACCTATGGCTCGCTGACCATGTTCCTGCAGCTGTCCTCGGCGCTGGGCTCGGCCTTTTCCGCGCTGATCGGCATGGTTTCGTCGGCTATATCCCTCTCCACTTCGGCCGGGCGCGTGATGGCCATTACCCAGCTGCCGGACGAGCAGACCGGCACGCTGCCGGATGAAATCCAGCCGGAGGAGACCTCGGTCCGGATGGAGGGGCTTGGCTTTGCCTATCAGAGCGGCCAGCCGGTTCTGCGCGGCGTCAATTTCCGCGCCGGCCCGAACGAGCTGGTGGCCCTGACGGGGCCGTCCGGCGGCGGAAAGACGACCCTGCTCCGCCTGCTGCTGGGCCTGGCCAGGCCGCAGCAGGGGAGCGCGGCGCTGTGCTGCGGCGGGCGGCAATATCCGCTCTCGGCGGCAACCCGCAGCGCCTTTGCCTATGTGCCGCAGGGCAGCAGCCTGTTTGCCGGGACCATTCGTGACAACCTGCGCATGGCGCGTCCGGATGCGGACGAGGCCATGCTGCGTGCGGCGCTGCGCGCGGCCTGTGCCGATGACTTTGTCCGCGCCCTGCCCGGCGGG
>CACXCV010000033.1 GCA_902766215.1 Oscillospiraceae bacterium | reverse complement strand
CAAGCCCCGCCAGATCGAGTTTGCCCGCCTGGGCATCAACTATACCGTCATGAGCAAGCGCAAGCTCCGCCAGCTGGTGGAGGAGGGGCGCGTCTCCGGCTGGGACGATCCGCGCATGCCCACCCTCTGCGGTCTGCGCCGCCGGGGCTATACGCCCCAGAGCATCCGCAGCTTCTGCGAGCGGATCGGTGTGTCAAAGGCGGCCTCCACGGTGGAATACGGCTTTTTGGAGCACTGCCTGCGCGAGGACCTGAACGACAATGCCCGCCGCGTGATGGCCGTCCTGCGCCCGGTGAAGCTGACCATTACCAACTATCCCGAGGGGCAGAGCGAAACCTTTGACGTGGAGAACAACCCTAACCGGCCCGAGGACGGCACCCGTCCGGTGCACTTCTCCCGCACGCTGTGGGTCGAGGCCGACGACTTTATGGAGGAGCCAGTGCCCAAGTATAAGCGCCTGTATCCGAACGGGCCGGAGTGCCGCCTGAAGGGCGCCTATCTCATCACCTGCACCGGCTGCCGCAAGGATGAAAACGGCAGCGTGGTGGAGATTTTTGCCACCTATGACCCCGACAGCCGCGGCGGCAACCCGGCCGACGGCCGCAAGGTCAAGGGTGCGACCATCCACTGGGTGGACGCCGCTACCGCGCAGGACGCCGAGGTGCGTCTGTATGACAACCTCTTTGCCGACCCGGACCCCGACGCCGGCGACAAGAATTTCCTCGACTGCCTCAACCCCGACTCGCTGGAGGTGTTGACCGGCTGCAAGGTCGAGGCTTCGCTGGAGCACCCGGCTGTGACCGACCGCTTCCAGTTTATGCGCCAGGGCTATTTCTGCGCCGACAGCCGCGACAGCGCGCCGGGGCACCTGGTGTTTAACCGCGCCGTGAGCCTGAAGGAGAGCTTTAAGGTCTGACGGAGCGCAATCAGGTCAGACACAATTTTCAAAACCCGCCGTGCAGTCCTGCACGGCGGGTTTGCGTATTATGTGTGTTAAACCGGGTGCTCCGGTTCAGCGCTTGTTCAGCACCAGCACGTTGATCGACCAGGCCGGGGCGCGGTAGACAAACTCGCGCGCCGCGCCGGTCAGCTGGGCTGTGGTGTCGTGGATGTGCTCCGGCTCGTCCAGGCTGTTGCGGTCCTGCGGGTCGCCGGTGACCAGATGCCGGGTATAGGCGCTGTCCACGTCGCAGTCCAGCCGGATGGCTACTTCGTCCTCGTTGGGGCAGAAGTTGACCAGCTTGACGATCACCTGGCTGTCGGTGTCGGTGACCGAGGCGGTGCTGGAGGGATAGGAGGGCAAGGTAGCGGTCTGCACCAGCTGGCCGTTGACATAGAGGAAGATCTTTTCCTTCTCTGTGACGCACTTGAGCGCGACCCACTGGCCCGGCTCCAGCGCCGCCTCGGCCTGCGGGGCATAATCGGTAAAGCGCAGGAACCCGCGCTGGCCGATGCGGCTGACGCCGTCGCGCAGCTCCCACACCAGCGGGCGCACCTGCTCAAAGCCCCAGTCGCGCTCGGGCGCGGTCTCGTCGTGACGGTAGACGTTTTTGGTCTGCATGGCGCTGTAGATGCCCAGCGACAGCTCCTTGCCCTCTTCGGCCAGGAACTCGGCCTCGAAGGTGCCGTCGGCGGCCGTCTCGTCGTCGCCGAAGACGATCAGCAGCCGCTCGTGGATGCCGGGCATCTGCTTCATACCCTGCTCGATCTGCAGGTCGTCGCCCGGAACCGTGTGGTACACGCCATTCTCCAGCTTGGCATAGCCCAGCAGCTGGCGGCCCGGAGCCACCGGCTTGCCGTTCCAGGTGGGGTTGCGGAAGGTGGTGCCGGCGTGGCCGATCAGCGAGGGCATGCCCTTCATGCTGACGTATTCAATGCCGGTGTCATAGGCACAGTCCACCACATAGTCGCCGCGGTGGCCGCCAAAGAGCTTCCAGCCGTAATAGGCGGGGATGGCATAGGCGTGCAGGCTGTCAAAGGTGATCAGGTTGGGGAACCAGCCGTAATACGGCCCGTTCTGCAGCAGGGGCGCATAGGCCGTCATGCGGACCATGTCCTGGTTGCGCTCGATGCCGGTCATGAACATTGTCTCGCCCAGCGCGCCGGCCAGGTTGGCCGAGGTGCTGCCGTTGGCGGCAAACTCGCCGATGAAAATTTTGGAGCCGCTGCGGTCATAGCTGTCATAGTGTGTGGTCTGCTGGGCAAAGGTGGCCGCCTCGTTGTAATAGTGCTCGTCGATCAGGTCGCAGTGGGCCTCGGCGCGCTGCATCTTGTGGTTGGAGATGAACTGAATCCACGGGAAGCGCTGGCTCAGCTCCCGCTGGAAGCGGATGTACAGCGATTCATAGATGTCGCCGTGATTCTCGTTGCCGATTTCGATGTAGTTCATGCGGAAGGGCGCAGGGTGGCCGGCCTCGGCGCGCAGGCGGCCCCACTTGGTGTCGGCGGGGGCGGTGGCGTATTCAATGGCGCCGATGACGTCGTCCAGCATTTCCTGAATGCCGGCCTCGTCAAAGGGATCGTTGGCAAAGCGCGCCTGGCAGGCCAGTCCGCAGTTGCAGACATACACCGGCTCCATGCCGATGTCCTCGCAGAACTGCAGGCACTCGTGGAAACCAAAGCTGTTATAGGTGCGGTAGTGCCACATGAGCATCACGCTCTTGCGCTCCCACTGCGGGCCGATGGTGTTCTGGAAGCGGAAGGCGGTCTCGCAGGTCATGCCCTCTACCACGCAGCCGCCGGGGAAGCGCATAAACGTGGGATGCATCCCGGAGAGCAGGCTGGCAATGTCATCGCGCAGGCCGTGCCCGCGGAAGGTCTTGGTGGGGGTCAGCGAGGTGAAACCGATGCGGAACGCGCCGCTGCCGGCAATGCGCAGGCGGGCCTTGCCGTCCAGCTTCAGAGCGGTGAACTGCAGGTCATGGCGGGCGTAGTCCTTGCCGATGGTCAGACTCTGGGCCGGGGTGGCGGTGCCGTCGCTGTATTCGATGGACACCTGAAGCTCCCTGCCGCCCAGCGACTTGGCAAAGCAGTAGAAGGCGTAGGTCTCGCCGGGCTTCTGACCGATGCCGTGAAAGCCGATGTTGGCGATGCTGCCGCCCGTGCCGAAATCCACGTCCAGCGCGGCCAGACGGTTGGGGTTCAGCGTATCGGCGGTGACCACCTGCATCTGCGCGTGGTCAGCGTACCAGGCGGGGACGGGCGTGGGGGCAATGCCGGTGTCGGCCACCCAGCGGTCCAGCCCCTCGCCGTTGTTGAAGCGGTCCTTCCACCCAAAGCGGGTGACAATCGAGCGGCCCTCGTCATAGACCGTGCAGCCCTCCGGCGGGAGCGAATCCTCGAACGCACGGTTGCGCAGCAGCTCGGGATACATGCCGTTGTCGCCGCCGCGGTTGATGTCCTCGTAGAACAGGCCATAGAGATTCGGCGCGACTGGGAAGCGGCGCTGCCGGGTGTTGATCGTCAGCTTGGACATAAAACAGCCTCCTTGTACCGTATGGTATAGATGATTTTATTATACACCGGCACAGCGCCGGATTACAAGAAAAAGCGGCGGGGGAGAGGGGCATATTTCGTGCAAAAGCAGAGCATGAATTTGCTGAAACAAAATTGACCATCCGAAAAAACGAACAAAAACGGCCGGGGACCCACCCTGCTCCGTTTCCGGAGCGGGAGAGGCCCCCGGCCTGTGATGAAACCGGTGCAGGGCGGCTTATTCGCCGTCGTCCCAGTTGTGCCAGACGTTCTGCACGTCATCGTCGTCCTCGAATACGTCCAGCATCTTTTCCATGTTGGCAATGTCCTCGGCGCTTTCCAGCTTCTGATAGTTCTGCGGAACCATCTCCACCTGGGCGGAGAGGAACTGATAGCCCTTGGCGCTCAGCGCCTCGAGCACGGAGGGGAAGTCGTCCGGGTCGGTGGTCACCTCGAAGCACTGACCCTCGTTGGTCATGTCCTCGGCGCCGGCGTCCAGCGCGTCTTCCATCACGGTGTCCTCGTCCAGCTCGCCCTCTTCGTTGTCGATGACGATGACGCCCTTCTTGTCAAAGGCCCAGCTGACGCAGCCGGTCACGCCCAGGCTGCCGCCGAACTTGTCGAAGTGGTGCCGCACGCTGCTGGCGGTACGGTTGCGGTTGTCGGTCATGGTCTCGATGATCATGGCCACGCCGCTGGGGCCGTGCCCCTCGTAGGTGATGGACTCATAGCTGTCGCCCTGGCCGGCGGAAGCCGCCTTTTCCAGCACGCGCTTGATGTTGTCGTTGGGCATGTTGGCCGCCTTGGCCTTGGCGATGACGGTGGCCAGGCGGGAGTTATAGGCCGGGTCGGCCGAGCCGCCGCCCTCTTTCACCGCGACGATCATCTCCTTGGAGATTTTGGTGAAGGCTGCCGCGCGCTTGGCGTCCTGCGCGCCCTTGGTTTTTTGTATGTTGTGCCACTTGGAATGTCCGCTCATTGGTTGCTCGTCCCTTCTTCTATTGACTGCGCCCGGGAAAGGGCGGAATACTCATCCGATATTATACCACACGATCTGCCGCTTGACAAGGCGGGAAATGCAAATATCCGCCCGCCGCAGGTCCGGCTGCCCCACCGCCGGTAGTGCCGGCTCTTTCGGTGGGCACAAGATAGCGGGTTTGGCGCCGCTTTTGTGCGGCCGGAGGGCGTTTGCCGGGGAAAACCGCAAAAAACATGCAAAAAAACGACGGAAGCCCCTTGACTCCGCCGGTGGAATATGGTATCATAAATTGCTTTTGTGTATAGGGGATGCTGTCCCCTTTTCCATGCTTAGTATAACACCGACAACGGCAAATGGCAAGCGCCAGAGCCTGATTGTAACAACTGCGCCGCGCGTATCGCGCGTGCGACACCAACGAAAGGTCGTGAAACCCTATGGAGATGGTCAAGGACGTCTACTATGGCAACACGCTCCGCAAGAGCTACTCCAAGCACGGCGACATCATCGAGATGCCCAACCTGCTGAAAATCCAGAAGGATTCCTATGAGTGGTTTCTGAAGGAGGGGCTGCGCGAGGTATTCCGCGATGTGGCCGCAATCACCGACTACACCGGCACGCTGGAGCTGAGCTTCCTCGACTACTCGATGGACGAGCCGCCCAAGTACACGGTGGAGGAGTGCAAGGAGCGCGACGTGACCTATGCCCGCCCCATCAAGGTGCGGGTGCGCCTGCTGAACAAGGAAACCGGCGAGATCAAGGAACAGGAAATCTTCATGGGCGATTTCCCGATCATGACCCAGGGCGGAACCTTTGTCATCAACGGCGCCGAGCGCGCCATCGTCAGCCAGATTATCCGCTCGCCGGGCATGTACTTCGGCGACACGGTGGACAAGGCCGACCAGCACACCTATACCGCCACTATCAACCCCTACCGCGGCGCCTGGCTGGAATATGAGACGGACAACGCCAACGTGTTCTATGTCCGCATCGACAAAAACCGCAAGATCCCCATCACCTGCCTGCTGCGCGCCATGGGCGTGGCCAGCGACGAGCAGATCAAGGAAATGTACGGCGAGGACGAGCGTATCCTGGCCACGCTGGAAAAGGACAGCTGCAAGACCCGCGAGGAGAGCCTGCTGGAGATCTACCGCAAGCTGCGCCCCGGCGAGCCCCCCACGCTGGACAACGCCGAGAGCTATCTCGAAAGCCTGCTCTTCGATGCGCGCCGCTATGACGTGAGCAAGGTCGGCCGCTACAAGATGAACAAGAAAATGGACATCTGGCAGCGGCTCAACGGCCAGACCTGCGCCGAGGAGATTGCCGACCCGCTGACCGGCGAGATTCTGGTCATGCCCGGCGAAGTGATCAGCCGCGAGCGCGCCCACGAGCTGTCCGACCGCGGCGTCAACCGCGCCGTGATCGACATCGACGGCAAAAAGGTCGTCGTCTTCTCCAACGGCATGGTGGACATGAGCAAGTTTGTCCACTTCGATCCGAAGGAATACGGCATCCGCGAAAAGGTTGTCTTCTCCGTCCTGCGCGAGATGATGGAAACCATGAGTGAGGAGGAGATGATCGCCGCCATCCCCGACCGGATGGCCGACCTGATCCCCAAGACCATCACCGTGGATGACATTCTCGCCTCGGTGAACTATCTCAACTGCCTGGCGGTGGGCGACGGCTCCACCGACGACATTGATCACCTGGGCAACCGCCGCCTGCGCTGCGTGGGCGAGCTGCTGCAGAACCAGTTCCGCGTGGGCTTCACCAGACTCGAGCGCGTCATCCGCGAGCGCATGACCGTGCAGGACCTGGACACCGTGACCCCGCAGAGCCTCATCAACATCCGGCCTGTGACCGCGGTCATCAAGGAGTTCTTCGGCTCCTCGCCGCTGTCTCAGTTCATGGACCAGAACAACCCCCTGGCAGAGCTGACGCACAAGCGCCGCCTCTCCGCTCTGGGCCCCGGCGGCCTGTCGAGAGAGCGCGCCTCCTTCGACGTGCGCGACGTCCACTACAGCCACTACGGCCGTATGTGCCCCATTGAGACCCCCGAAGGTCCCAACATCGGCCTTATCTCCTACCTGGCCTCCTATGCCCGGGTGAATGAATACGGCTTCCTGGTGGCCCCCTTCCGCAAGGTGGAAAAGGGCACCTGCCGGGTGACGGACGAAGTGCGCTACATGACCGCCGACGTGGAGGACGAATTCATCGTCGCCCAGGCCACCGAGCCCCTGGACGAGAACGGCTGCCTGGCCAATAAGCGCAT
>CACXCV010000032.1 GCA_902766215.1 Oscillospiraceae bacterium | reverse complement strand
TGGGAAGAAGACGGCAAGACCAGCTATCGCTGGCCGGACGAGAATGACCGCAGCAACGGCCTGGTGATTCTGGACAGCGCGCTGCAGCAGGCTGGCAGTATCGAGGGGCTGGGGCAGGGCGAGCGGATTTATTCCGCCCGGTTTGACGGCGACTATGGCTATTTTGTCACCTTCCGGCAGACGGATCCGCTGTTCTGCGTGGAGCTGAGCGACCCCTATCATCCGGTGGTGCGCAGTGAGCTGCAGCTGCCGGGCTTCTCGGACTATTTGCAGTTGTGGTCGCAGGGGCGGCTGCTGGGCCTGGGTTATGACGGCGATGAAACCGGCACGACCGGCGGCCTGAAGCTCAGCATGTATGACACCACCAACCCGGTGAGTGTTTCCGAGCGGCACACGCTGCCGCTGGACTGTTACTACTCGCAGGCGCTGTATAACCACAAGGCGCTGCTGCTGGCCGCGGATCGCAACCTGATTGGTTTTCCCACCGACGAGGGGTACGCTGTGTTTGGCTATGACGATGCCGGCGGCTTTACCCAGCGGGCCACGGTTGCGCTTGACTGGGAGTGGGACGCCCGGGGCCTGTACATCGGCGACTGCCTTTATATCTGCGGCGACAGCGGCCTGACCGTCCTGTCGCTGGACACGCTGGAGGTGGTGCAGCAGATTGAGACGGAACGGGAGTGGACCGTCATCGAATAAGAGAATCACACAGATCATAGCACAAGCGGCGGAATCCAGCTGGGTTCCGCCGCTTGCCCAAGTCGATCCGTGCCAAATGCGCCGTGGGTAAATATCACGACATTGAGGTGGAGGATGACGTTACCATCACCGCCGACTATGAAAACGGCGCCACCGCCTGCTTTATCACCACCACCGGCGAATTCCCGGGCACCAACCGGCTGGAGATTACCGGCGACCGGGGCAAGATTGTGGTCGAAGGGCGGACAATGACCGTTATCCGCCTGGAAAAGCCTGAGCGCGAGGTCAGCGCCACGGCGAAGGAAAGCTTTGCCTTTATTCCCTTTAACAAAGAAGAGGTGGAGATAGACGGACGCAGCACGGCGCATGTGGGCATCATGCAGAACTTTACCAACTGCATCCTGCACGGAGAGCCGCTGCTCAGCCCCGGCTATGAGGGCATCAACGAGCTGACGATTTCCAACGCGGCCTATCTGTCCGACTGGACCGGCAAGGAGATTACGCTGCCCATGGACGAAGAGCTGTTCTATCAGATGCTGATGGAGCGCGTGAAAACCTCCAAGGTCAAGACCAACGTTGCCCCGTCGAAGATTGAAGATCTCTCCGGCACCTACAGCGCACGCTGGCACGGCAACAAATAACGCAATATGACAGACAACGAGGGCGCTGCATTCGCTTGAATGCAGCGCCCTCGTGTCTGTTGGTGGCCGAATGGAATCAATATCCCGGCTTGCCAAGCAGGTGATACATGTTTTTCTTATACGCTTCCACGCCGGGCTGATTAAAGGGGTTCACGCCCAGCACATAAGCGGAAATGCCGCACGCCAGCTCGAAGAAATAGAGCAGGGCGCCCACGCTGTGCTCGTTCAGGGGGCCGCAGTCGAGCGTCAGAACCGGCACGCCGCCGTCGCGGTGTGCGTCGGTTACTGCAGCGCTGGCGTGAGACTGGACAAAGGACAGGCTCTTTCCGGCCAAAAAGTTCAGCTGATCCATATTTGCCTCGTCGCTGCCGATGATCACCTCGTCGGCCGGCGGGTCAAAGCGCACCAGCGTTTCGAACATGCTGCGTTCGCCCTCCTGCACCAGCTGACCCATGGAATGCAGGTCGGCGCTGTATTCCAGATAAGTGGGGAAGAGACCCTTGTGATCCTTGCCCTCGCTCTCGCCAAAGAGCTGCTGCCACCAGCGGCCGAAATAGGAGAAATCCGGCTCGTAAGAGCAGAGAATCTCGACCCTTTTGCCCTGCTCATAGAGCAGATTGCGGGCAGCGGCATACTGCCAGGCGGGGTTGTTGAAGCTGCGCTCGGCATTCAGCTTCTGCTGCGCTTCACGCGCGCCGTCCAGCAGCGCGTCGATGTCCACGCCGGCCACGGCCAGCGGCAGCAGACCCACAGCCGTCAGGACGGAATAGCGTCCGCCCACGTCACCGGGGATGGGGAAGGTCTGATAGTCCATCTTCTGTGCCATGTCGTGCAGGATGCCCTTTTTGGCGTCGGTGGTGCAGACAATGCGCTCGCGGGCACCCTCCACGCCGTATTTCTCCTCCAGCGCGACGCGGAGCAGCCGCGCGGCCACGGCCGGCTCGGTGGTGCCGCCGGATTTTGAGATGATGTTTATGCTCCAGTCCTTGCCGTCCAGCTGCTTCATCAGCTGGTTCCAGCTACGGGTGGAAAGGTGGTTGCCGGCAAAGTAGACCTCCATCTCGTCCAGCTCGTTGTGGCTGCTGCCGCGCAGCAGATCAATGACAGCGCGGGCGCCGAGGTATGAGCCGCCGATACCAACCACAACCAGCGCCTTGCTGTGGGTGCGGATGGCGGCGGCGCAGGCCTTGATGGCGTCGATTTCATCCTGGGACAGGGTGCTGGGCAGCGTCAGCCAGCCGGTAAATTCGTGGCCTGCGCCGGTACCCTCGGAAAGTGTGCTGTGCGCCTCGGCAAGGCGCGGCTCCATGGAAAGAAGATCGTTTAGCACAATCTTTCCCCAGATATTGCTCAGATCTGAGGTAATCATTATAAATTCATCTCCAATAAGCATATTTTTTGCAAATATGATTTTGTATATTGGTATTATATCGTAGAAATCCGGAAAATACAACCAGAATCGCTCGCTGAAAAATGAAAACGTTTGCCCGCAGCAACAGATAGATTCAGAGATTTTGACGAAAGAAAAGGAGAACAAACGCTTGTAATCTAATATGGCGTATGATATGATACTGACGATACATGCAGATAGGAAAAACTGCACAGCAAAGCGGAAACAGGAGGGACGAATATGTCTGGCTATACGATTATCACCGATTCCTGCTGCGACCTGGGGATGGATCGGGTGCAGCAGTGGGGGCTGAAATACACGCCGCTGCGGCTGACCGACGCGGCACTGGAACATCAGGTAGAGCGTGCCGGGGCGGAGGGAATTCATCTGTTCTATGAGGCGATGCGGGGCGGCGCCGCGCCCAAGACCTCGGCCACCACGACAGAGCAGTGGATTCAAAACGCGCAGCCCGAGCTGGAGGCGGGGCGCGATGTGCTGATGCTGACCTTCTCCTCGGCGCTGTCCGGCACATATCAGGCGGCGCATATTGCCGCGCAGGAACTGGGCGAGCAGTTTCCGGGCCGCAAGGTTATTGCGGTGGATACCCGCTGCGCGTCGCTGGGATTGGGGCTGCTGCTGTATCATGTGGTGCAGCAGCAGCGAAGCGGGGCCACCATCGAGGAGGCTGCGGCCTATGCCGAGTCGCACAAGCTGCAGCTGTGCCACTGGTTTACCGTGGACAGCCTGACCTATCTGCGCCGCGGCGGCCGTATCAGCGGCGCGACGGCTCTGGCAGGAACCATTCTGGGCATCAAGCCGGTGATGCATGTGGACGACGAAGGGCGGCTGGTTGCCGTGGGCAAACGCCGCGGGCGCAAGGCGTCGATGGAGGCGCTGGCCGACCAGCTGGCCGAGACGGCGATCCGCCCGGAAGAGCAGACAATTTTCATCAGCCATGGCGACTGCCTGGACGAAGCCAAGCAGCTGGAGCAGATGATCCGCAGCCGCACCCCCATTAAAGACTGCTATATTAACCCGGTCGGGCCGGTGATCGGCGCCCACAGCGGCCCGGGGACCCTGGCGCTTTTCTTCTATGGGACACACCGATAAGGATCCGGCGCGCGAAGCGCAGGGAGCGGAAGCGCCGCCGCGGACGCATGGCTATGACTGCGCGCTGGTTGCGGCCAGGCTGCTGAAGTGGAAGGGCGTGCTGGAGCAGTTTGCACTGCCGGAGTGGGGCGAGCTGCCGGATTTCGGCTTGTATATGGATCAGGTGCTGGCGCTGCTGGGCCGCTATCTGGACTCTATCCCCGCAGGGGCGGAAAGCGACCGCACGGTGACAGCCAGCACGGTGAACAACTATGTCCGGCTGAAAATTATGCCCGCACCGGTCAAGAAAAAGTATAACCGGGTGCATCTGGCCTATCTGCTGATGATCTGCACGCTCAAGCAGAATCTCAGCATTGCGGGGGTGCAGAAGCTGATGCCCCTGGGCCTGAGCGAGGACGAGGTGCGTGCGCGCTACAGCACCTTTGCCGCCAGGCACCGGCAGGTGTCCGAGTGCTTTGTCCGCGAGGCGGAAGCGGCGGCAGCGCCAATCCTGCGCCGGGATGGAGGCAGCGAAGCGGTGGACGCGCTGATTACCTCCTTTGCCGTCTGCGCGGGACTGTCGCGCCTGCTGACGGAAAAGCTGCTGGAATTGCAGGGGAAACGGGCGGAAACAGCGCCTGACGAGCCGCTGCCTGCGCTGCCGAATGAATAAAAATCGAGCGCCCCGCTGGAAGCAATGTGTGCTTCAGCGGGGCGCGATTTGTATTTTGGCTGGGTTCAGCGCCAGCGGCGCAGGATGGAGCGGTCTGCCGCTTTTGGCTCGGGTACGTCCAGCAGTTTGTAGCCGGTGGCGTTGACCAGCGTGGTGGGACCATACTGGATAAAGGCCCGGCGATCCACGGGACTGCCGCTGAGGTGAACATGGCCGTACAGGTGGTATGTAGGCTGCCACGTCTCGTCCAGCCAGCGGAAGGCGTCAAAGCCCTCGTGAAACGAGTTGGGTTCGTCGCCCAGGCCCAGCGCCGGCGCGTGGGTCACCAGAATATCAATCCCGCCGGCCCGGCGGACTGCGCCCTCGAGACGGCGCACCTTACCCCACATCTGCCGGTCGGTGTATTCATGCAGCAGGCCGCGCGGCGTTTTGCAGCCGCCAAGGCCGAGAATCCGCAGACCGTGCCAGACGATCAGCTTTCCGTCGATGTCGCTGCAGCCCAGCGGCGGGGCGACGGCATAGCGCTTGTC
>CACXCV010000031.1 GCA_902766215.1 Oscillospiraceae bacterium | reverse complement strand
TTGTCCTGAAGTCGCCTTCGGCGGGCGTTACCCGTTATCCTTGCCCTGTGGAGCCCGGACTTTCCTCACAGACGGCCTTTCGGCCTGGCTGCGCGGCTGTCCAGTCTGGTCGCCTGTTTATTGTAGCGGAAGAGATGGCGTTTGTCAAACACGGAATGGGATTTTTGCAGGGGCCTCGGCCGGAACAGACGCGCCGCGCCCGGCGGCTTTACAGGTGCAGCTCGACAAAGGCCTGGACCGCCGCGCGGTCCTGCGGGTCGGGGATGGGCGCCTTCAGCGGCTGGACGGAGATGGTTTCGGTGTGGGTAATGGTCTCGCCCCTGCCAAAGGGGAGATATTGCCCCAGCGATTCCACCTCTGTGAATTCGCTGTCGGTATAGGTTTCAAACGAACAGCCGCCGTCGGTATAGGTCCCGTTTGGATCGTGGTCAAAGTCCCAGCGCAGCAGATAGCCCCGGTTGGCATACAAGGCAAAGCCCTGGGTGTTCTGCGTGCCCAGCTTCAGCGGATGGCGCGTTGCATCGAAGGACAGGGTAAGATACGCATCGTCAATGCCGATACGCGGGTCGCGGATGCTGCCGATAAACTTCAGCAGTGACGCATTGGGCTTTAATGGAGCGGAGACGTCCTCCAGCGTCCATTCGGTAAATGGTTTGCGCGGCTTGGGCGCATCGGAAAACGGGACGAACACCACACCGCCCGGGGCGCACTGGGTAACCTGCCACACGGCGTTTTGCTTTGGCTCGTCGTGCGTGTTGGTAAACGAGCAGGTGACGGTGATCTGCGGCTGGTCCGGATCCATTACAACCGTCATGGAGGAGACAAAGCCGATGACCGTGGCCTCGGGGCAGATGAGGGTAACGCCGTTTTCCACTTCGCTGACGGTTACCGGCACACTGTCCGGCGACTCGGTGTGAATCAGACGCTGGGGCGCCAGCCACATCCGGTGGCCGCCGTAGAAATGGTATTCCGCATCCTCACCGAATACCTGCTTGTACATGGGAGAACGGTCGATCCGCGTCCCCTCTTTGGCGTTGTAGAGCAGGTTTTCTCCGCCTTTTGGGGCCAGATAGATGATGCGCGGCCCCACGTCAACGGTAATCAACAAGGTGAGGCAGTCGTTTTCCATCTGAAGGCACCGGCCATAGTACGCATAAGAATCTACATAGCTGAGCTTGACAGGCATTGCACAGCGCTCCTTTCAATGTATATGTTTTTGTTAACTATAACGATAACACAACGTTTATGCTGTGTCAATCGAAATTACATCAACAATTTTGCGGACTGGACAAGTACGTGCCGGTTTGCTACAATAGAAAAGCAATATGGCAGCGCAGCACAAACAGATAAGGAGGATAAAACACATGCAATGGAACAGCTTTCTGACAGACAGCTATGACGGCATGATTGCCGAAACCATCTCCATCCCGGGCTATCACGACGAGCAGATCCGGGCGTATTACTCCCGGCCGTTGGGGGCAGGGGCGTTCCCCGGCATTGTGCTGATCCCGCACATGCCCGGCTGGGACGAGTTTCTGCGTGAGACGGCACGCCGGTTCACGCAGCACGGCTACAGTGTGCTCTGCCCGAACATCTTTGAGCGCTTTGGCCATGGCACGCCCGGCGAGGTAAGCGCCCGTGCCTGGGATGTGGGCGGCGCGCCGGACGAGACGGTGATGGGCGACTGCGACGGCGCACTGCGCTTTCTGCACAACCAGGTCAACGCCAACGGCAAGGTGGGCGTGATCGGCATGTGCTCCGGCGGCCGGCACACCTTTTTGGCGGCCTGTACGCTGGAGGGCGTTGACGCCGCAGTGGACTGCTGGGGCGGCCGCGTGATTGCTCCGCCTGAGGCGCTGACACCCGGCCAGCCGGTGGCCCCCATCGACTATGCCGAAAACCTCCGCTGCCCGCTGCTGGGCATCTTCGGCAACGACGACAAGTTCCCCACCCCCGAAGAGGTGGACCAGCTGGAGCAAACGCTGAAAAAGCTGGGCAAGGACTATGAATTCCACCGCTATGATGGCGCGGGGCACGGCATCTGGTATTATGACAAGCCCATGTACCGGCAGGCGCAGGCCATGGATTCGTGGGAAAAGGCGCTGGACTTCTTTGACCGGCACCTGAAGCAGACCGAATGAGCCAGCCCTTTGTGGTCATGGCCAAGCCGGTTGGCTCGCGCTGCAACATGCACTGCCGCTACTGCTACTACCTGGACAAGGGACAGTATTCCTCTCACGCCAGGCAGAGCCGCATGAGCTTTGACCTGCTGGAGCGGCTGATCCGGCAGACAATCGAGTCCAACCCGGGGCCGGTGGTGTCGTTTACCTGGCACGGCGGCGAGCCGACGCTGGCCGGGCTGGACTTTTACCGCCGCGCGCTGGAGTTGGAGCGCAAATATCTGCCCAGGGGCTGGCGCGCATGGAACAACCTGCAGACCAACGGCCTGATGCTCAACGCCGCCTGGTGCCGCTTTCTGCGGGAGCATGACTTTGACGTGGGCCTGAGCATCGACGGCTCGCAGCCCGTCCACGACCAGAACCGCCTGGATCTGGGCGGTCAGGGCACGTGGAGCCGCGTCAGCCAGGCCATAGCCCGGCTGAAGGATGCGGGCATCCGGCCGGACCTGCTCTGCACCGTCAACGCTGCCTCGGAGCAGGCGCCGCTGGAGGTGTATCAGGCGCTGCGGGACACCGGCTGCGGCTGGATTCAGTTTATCCCCATTGTGGTGCGGCGGCCCGACGGCACGCTGGCGCCCGAGTCGGTCACGCCCGAGGGGTACGGGCGGTTTCTGTGCGCGGTGTTCGATGCGTGGCTGTACCACGACCTGGGGGCACTGGATGTGCA
>CACXCV010000030.1 GCA_902766215.1 Oscillospiraceae bacterium | reverse complement strand
CGCCCGCTGCCGACTCGTCCACCCGGGCGCCGAAGCACCGCAGCAGCAGCGCTACCGCCCGGTCGCCCTGGCTGGAATCGCAGCGCAGGCCCGTCACCGTTACCGGCCGGTCGCCGATGGCTCCGGCGCAAAGCCAGAAGGCCGCGTTGCTCCAGTCGCCCTCCACCTGACACCGGGGCGGCATGGCATAGTCCCCGCGCACGGTATAGCCGCCGCTGTCGCGGCGCACCGTTACACCCGCCAGCATCAGCGCCTCGGCCGTCATGTCAAGATACGCCGCCGATTCCACCCGGCCGGTGAGGTTCACGCGGCCGCCGCCCAGCAGCGGCAGGGCAAACAGCAGCCCGCTGACAAACTGGCTGGACACCGAGGCGTCGATGGTAAAGTCCGTGCCCGTCAGCGGCCCGGACGCCGTCAGTGGGTTGCTGCCCGGCGCACCCAGGCGCGCCCCGTGGGCCGCCAGAACCTCATACAGCGGGGACAAGGGCCGCTGGGGCAGCCGTCCGGCCTGCGCCAGCCGCACCGGCACACCCAGCGCACAGGCCACCGGCAGCAGGAAGCGCAGCGTGGAGCCGCTCTCACCGCAATCCAGCAGCGCGTCCGCAGGCACGCCCCCACGCCGCAGCGGCGTGACGGCAAAGCCCTCGCCGGTGTCATCGATCCGCGCCCCCAACGCCCGCAGGCAGCGCACCGTGGCCAGAATATCCTCGCTGCGGGCGGCGCAGCGCACCGTGCAGGGCTGCGATGACAGCGCGGCACAGATCAGCAGGCGATGCGCCCGGGATTTCGAGCCGATGGCGGCGATGCAGCCGCCCAGCCCACCGGTTACGGTCTGGTTCACACCTGTTCCCTCCTTTGGCTCAGCGGGTCACTGCGCCCGGCCACAGATAGTCCTCCAGCGCGTCTACAGGCAGCAGCCTGCGCTGGCACAGGCCCACCCGGCGCGGAATGATCAGGGCAATCTCGTCCCCGGCGCGCTTTTTGTCCCGGCGCATCGCCGCCGCCAGGTCGTCCAGGGCAAAGCCCGTGCCCACAGGCAGGCGGTGCTTTCGCAGCACCGGCTCCAGCTGCTCATAGCTCCCCGGCTCACAGTCGCCCTGCGCTTCGGCCGCCCGGGTGACAATGGCCATCCCCGCGGCCACGGCCTGCCCGTGGGGGATGGCAAAGCCCGACAGGGTCTCGATTGCGTGGCCCACGGTGTGACCCAGATTCAGCAGCTGCCGCGCGCCGGTGTCGCGCTCGTCCTGCTCCACCGCGTCGCGCTTATAGCCCACGCAGCGGGCAATGACCTCCTCCAGGTCATAGTCCGTCCCCAGCGCCGCCAGCAGCGCCGGGTCATACAGCATGCCGTATTTGATCGTCTCGGCCATGCCGCCGGCAAAGACCTCCTGCGGCAGTGAGCGCAGCGTCTCCGGGTCGCACAGCACCAGCGACGGCTGATAAAACGCGCCGGCCAGGTTCTTTCCCGCAGCCAGGTCGATGGCGGTCTTGCCGCCCACCGAGGCGTCAACCATTGCCAGCAGCGTGGTGGGCAGCTGGACAACCGGCACGCCGCGCAGATAGCACGCAGCCGTAAAGCCCGCCAGGTCGCCAATTACGCCGCCGCCCAGCGCCACAATCACGTCCGTGCGCGTCAGTTCCCGTTCGGCGCACCACTCCAGCAGGCGCAGGAACTCCTGCCCGTTTTTGCTCTGCTCGCCGGGGGTAATGTCCCGGCGGCAGACGCGATAACCCGCGGCGCGCAGGCTCTGCTCCACCGCTGCGCCATAGAGCGCGCCGGCCGCGGCGTCGGCAATCAGCGCCGCCGCCGCGCCGCCCACCGACTGGCGGACGGCCTCGCCGCAGCGGGCCAGCAGCCCGCGGTCAATGCGCACGTCATAGCCGCCGCCGGCGGATACATGCACGGTTCGCTCCATCAGCCGTCCACCTCCTCTTTGATGCGCCGGCCCTCGGCCAGCAGCGCTCGCAGCGCCGGTGCGTCGCCGGTCGCCATGGCCTCGCGGTATTTGCCCAGCTCGCCGATCAGCCCGTCCACCTCGCGGATCAGGTTGTCCCGGTTGGCCAGAAACAGCTCGGTCCACATCTGCTCGTTCAGCCAGGCCACGCGGGTCAGGTCCTTATAGCTCCCGGCGGAAAACCCCTTGTGCCGCCGGGCGGTGGGGCTCTTGATAAAGGCGTTGGACACCAGATGAGGCATCTGCGAGGTGAAGGCAATCATCTCGTCGTGCTCCTCTGCCGTGGTGACGGTGATGCGGCCGAACTGCGCCGGGGCCAGCAGATCCTTGACCCGCTGGAGAAAGTCGATGTCGTCATACACCGGCGGAACGATCACCATCGACGCACCCTTGAACAGCGTGGCGCGGCTGTGCTTCAAGCCGGAATACTGCGTGCCGGCCATGGGGTGCCCGCCCACAAAGGTAAAGCCGTATTCCTCCGCCAGGCGGAAGCCCACCCGGCAGATTTCGCTCTTGGTGCCGCAGCAGTCGATCACCACCGCCTGCGGCGGCAGGTGCGGCGCGGCCTGGGTCAGATACTCCACCGCCGCCTGGGGATAGAGCGCAATCAGCAGCAGCTCGCAGCCGCCCAGCGAAGCCTCGTCCAGCCGCCCGTCGGACACGCCCGCCAGCTCGGCATAGGCAAGGATGCTCTGGTCGATGTCGTGGCAGAGCACCCGGTGCCCGGCGTGGTGATATGCCCGGGCCAGCGACCCGCCGATGAGCCCCAGCCCAACCACGCCCACCGTCATGCCAGCACCTCCCGCAGGCGCTGCACCTTGGCGCTCAGGGCGGCGAACTGCTCGGGCCGCAGCGACTGCGGCCCGTCGCAGAGGGCATGGGCCGGGTCGTTGTGCACCTCGATCATCAGGCCGTCGGCCCCGGCAGCCACCGCCGCCAGCGCCATTGGCTCCACCAGGCGGGCCTGGCCGGTGGCATGGCTGGGATCCACCACCACCGGCAGGTGGCTCAGCTCCTTCAGCTTGGGCACCGCCGACAGATCCAGCGTGTTGCGGGTATAGGTCTCAAAGGTGCGGATGCCGCGCTCGCAGAGGATTACCTGCTCGTTGCCGCCGGCCATGATATACTCCGCGCTCATCAGCAGCTCCTTCATGGTGCTGGCCAGGCCGCGCTTGAGCAGCACCGGCTTGCGGATGTGCCCCAGCTCGTTCAGCAGGTCAAAATTCTGCATGTTCCGCGCCCCCACCTGGATGACGTCCACGTCCTCAAACAGCGGCAGCTGATCCTGATTCATAATCTCGGTGATAATCGGCAGGCCGGTGGCCTGCTTGGCCTGCCGCAGCAGGGTCAGGCCCTCAGCTCCCAGCCCCTGAAAGTCATAGGGCGAGGTGCGGGGCTTGAACGCGCCGCCGCGCAGGATTCCCGCGCCCGCCGCCTTTACCTCCCGGGCCACAGCGACGATCTGCTCGGGCGTCTCCACCGAGCACGGCCCGGCAATCATGGCAAAGTGCCCGCCGCCGATGCTGGCCTGCCCCACGGTTACCACCGTGTCGTCCGGATGGAACTTGCGGTTGGCGCTCTTGAACGGCTCGCTGATCCGCGTAACCGACTCGACCATGTCCAGCCCCTGCAGCAGGTCGATATCCACGCGGCTGGTGTCGCCCACCAGACCGACCACCGTCTGATAGCTGCCGCGCGAGATGTGAACGCCCAACCCCAGCCCGTTCAGCCAGCCCTTGAGATGCTCAAGCTGGGCCTCGGTGACATTTTGTTTTAAAACCGCAATCATGTGTGATTCCTCCGTTTTTCAGATACAAAAACGGCCAGACAGTGATTTCACTGCCTGGCCGGTTCCAATACGGGCCAAAAACTGCGCAGCCGAAATCACTCCTACTTCTGGGTGAAAAAGAAGTAGAAGCAAAAATAATAGCGGCTGGCAAACTGCGTCATGGTTTGTACCCCTTGTTAAAAAGTTCTGTCGTTATGATACGCCGCCCGGCGGAAAAAGTCAAGCCCAACGCAGCGCCGCGGTGCAAGTCGCGCAGTTTTGCCAAAACGTTTCGGCGTTATGTTGACTCATTTCGTTGAATTGCCGCAGCTTCCAGCGCCAGCGTTACGCCGCGGACCATGTCCGTCAGCGCCATGGAGGGCTGTCCGGGTTTGTCCGCCGTCTGCGCGGGCAGATAGGGCACGTGGAGAAAGCCGCCCCAGAGGGGCAGGCGCTCGCGCTGCGCCGCCTCCAGCAGCGTGTACAGCACCTCATTGCAGACAAAGGTCCCCGCCGTGTAGGACAGCGCCGCCGGCAGGCCGTCGCCGCGGATGGCCTCCACCATGGCGCGGGTAGGCAGCGTGGAAAAGCAGGCCGCCGGGCCGCCGGGGCAGACAGGCTGGTCCACCGGCTGCGCGCCGGCGTTGTCGGGGATGCGGGCGTCGCGGAGGTTGATCCCCACGCGCTCCACCGTGAGAGCCGCGCGGCCCCCGGCCTGTCCCAGGCAGAGCACCAGCGAGGGCCGGCAGCGGTGTACCGTCTCCATCAGCACGCGGCCCGCCGCGCCGAACACCGTGGGCAACTGCACCCGGTGTACCGGCAGGCCGGCCAGGGTGTTGGGCAGCGCCTGCGCCACCTCCCACGAGGGGTTGCGTTGCTCGCCGCCAAAGGGGTCAAAGCCCGTCACCAGAATGGACATATCCGCACTTCCTCAATCCTGCTGCTTCTTTTTGTCGTGCTTGCCGCGGCGGCGCATCCGTCCGCCCAGCTGATACTGCTTGGCATAGCGCTCCAGGTGGGCCAGCAGCGGCTCGCCGGAGCGGAAGGCAAAGACAAAGCTCATCCGCTGCTTCTGCCGCCGGGCGCGCTCCTTGATGTCGGCCTTCAGCTCCTCATAGCGCACCACCAGGTTGTTCTCCTTGGCGAAGGCGCGGATCTTGTGAACCAGCTGCGTGGTATAGACCAGGTCGATGGTAAATACGCCATAGAAAAAGCCCACCACAAACGAAAAGGCCAGGTTCTGTCCAAACCAGTCCAGCGCATGCTGGATATAGGGGTGAATGAGGAAATAGTACGCCGCGCCGCACACGCCCCACAGGGCCGTGAACTGCGGGCAGATGATGCCCCGAATGTTGCCGGGCAGGTCGGAATAATCCCAGAGCTTGAGCTTCATCCCGCGGACGAAAATCAGGCCGGCAATATACTCAATCACCGTCATGGCCACCGTGATGGTGAGGATCACCACCACCGCCAGCTTCCACCGGGTTGTAATCCCCCATGGGATCGAGCAGATGAGATACATGGCCGTCAGGCCAAAGCCGTACAGCGGCAGATAGGGCCCGGTGAGAAAGCCGGGGTTGATCCAGTGATGCTCGGGGTTGGTATCCGGGCAGCAGAACTTGCGGAACAGCACCTCCGCCCCCCACCCGCCAAAGCAGCCGATGAAGAACAGAAAGGACATTTGCAGCCAGAATTCCATCATGTCGTCTCTCCTTTATGATTCTGTTTGTTGGCCCGGCGCGCCCGCCGGGTGACGATCCGCCGCACAATCAGCGCCACAACCAGCAGCACCAGCACAATCAGCGCCAGCGCAGCATAGGTAAAGCGGTTGGCGTTGCGCAGCATCGCGGCTGGCGACAGGCTGGCATAGACCACCTTGCGCCCATCCACGGCGCCATAGCGCGCATCCACCTCGCCGCCCATGGACTGAAGATAGGTCGCGATGGCATACCATTCCTTCAGCTCGCTGCCGTCGTCGTTGTGGACGATATAGTCCGTCAGGCGGGTCAGGTCGATGGGCGTCCCGTCGGCAGTGCGGGGTATGACGCTCAGCAGGCCAAAGGACTTTTCCTTCACCGAGCCAAGCATATTGCCCGCATAGGTGCCGGTCACCACCCGGTAGAGGCGGTCGTTTTCAATCGGCTCGGTTGTCCCATCCGGGCGGCGCAGCACCGCATAGTCCACCTTGTTGAAGATCATGCGGTCGGTGTTGATATGGTATTCCACGCCGGAGCAGAACAGCTGGGCCGCCGGCATGATGGGATAGACCGAGGCGTCGACCTCCAGCACATTTTTCAGGTCACTGCCGGTGAGATAAATAGACAGCAGCGCGCCGCCGGGCACGTCATCGGCCCCCGCGCCCAGCGAGGCGGCGTTGAACACCTGGCTGACGGTAACGCTGCCCTGGGGCAGCGACTCGCGGATCACGCCCGAGGCCGTCAGCGCCATGTCCACCGGCTCGCCGGTGACCTGCTCCACGGCCCATTTGTAGGCATCGGAGAACAGATTGCACAGGGGCGACTCGTGGGCAGTGGCATAGACGTCCTTGACGCTGTCAAAGCGATAGGGATTTTCGGCCAGCACCTGGTCGAACTCCATGCCGAACCGGGACAGATAGTCCTCGTCCACCTCCTGCTTATATTCGGCAATGGCGGCGCTGAGCGCCGGAT
>CACXCV010000029.1 GCA_902766215.1 Oscillospiraceae bacterium | reverse complement strand
CCCTGCCCCAACCTCTCCACCGGCGGCTATGGCTTCCACGGCGTGTATGAGTGCATCCCCGTCCAGTCGCTGGAGACCATGCCCAAGGTGCTGGAGGATCTGCTCTGCGGCTTTGTCGAGGGCTGATTCCGGCAAGTAGTACAATCAGATGTGAACGGTTTGCAAATTGTTTGTGTATTTTTTCGGTTTTCTCTTTGCAAACCCGCTCCCTTGTGGTATACTAAAGCCAGACCGAAGAGGTCAAACGACAAAGGAGCTGATTGTATGAAGTTCACGATCATCGGCAAGAAGATCACCGTCACGGACAAGCTTCGCAGCTATGCAGAGCGCAAAATCAGCAAGCTGGACAAATATTTCCGCGACGAGGCGGAGGCCAATGTCGTTTTCAGTGTCGAGCGCGGCCGTGTGCGGGCCGAGGTGACCATCAAAAGCGGCGAGATGTTCTACCGCGTGAGCGAAACCACCAGCGACAAATATGCTTCCATCGATTCGGCCGTGGCCGGCATCGAGCGGCAGATTCACAAATATAAAACCCGGTTGGAAAAGCAGCTGCGTTCCGGCTCGCTGGACGACATCCCCGTGGCCGACTTTGATGACGAGCCGCAGGAGGACGAGCCGCCCATCGAGATCGTCCGCTCGAAGCGCTTTGCGCTCAAGCCCATGACGGCCGAAGAGGCCTGCATGCAGATGGAGCTGCTGAACCACCAGTTCTATGCCTTCCGCAATCAGGATGACAACAACGCCTTCTCGGTGGTATACCGCCGCAGCCAGGGCGGCTACGGCCTGATTGAGTCGCAGGATTGAGTCTTAGTCTTCTCCGCAGGGGTTTTCACCCCTGCGGTTTTTTATCCTGGCAAATATCGACGCTTGAGAGAGGGAGCCGCAGGCTGCGGCTCCCTCTCTGTACCTGCATGGCCAGCGGCGCAGCCGTACGAAAGGCTGCGCCGCTTGTCTCAATGATATTCTGACGCGTTACGCTGACAATTCAGCCCTCTGCGCTGTCCCCGACCGGCTCAGCAGGCCTGGGCCGCGGTGATCAGCGCCATCTTATAGACCTCCTCGGCATTGCAGCCGCGGGAGAGGTCGTTGATGGGGGCGTTCAGGCCCAGCAGAATGGGGCCATAGGCCTCGAACCCGCCCAGGCGCTGGGCAATCTTATAGCCGATGTTGCCGGCGTTGATGTCCGGGAAGATAAATGTGTTGGCCTGACCGGCAACCGGGCTGTCCTTGCACTTGGTCTTGGCAACCACGGGCGACACCGCCGCGTCAAACTGCAGCTCACCGTCGATGGCCAGCTCGGGCGCGGCCGCCTTGGCCTTTTCGCAGGCGTTGCGCACCTTGTCCACGTCCTCGCCCTTGCCGGAGCCCTTGGTGGAATAGCTCAGATAGGCAACCTTCGGGTCGATGCCGAACATGGCCGCGCACTTGGCGCACTCGATGCCAATCTCCACCAGCTGATCCTCGTTGGGGTCGAGGTTGATGGCGCAGTCGCCCATGGCCAGCTTTTCCTGGCCGTTCTCGCCGTCGCGCACCAGAATGAAGCAGCTGGACACGATGGAGTTGCCGGGCTTGGTCTTGATCAGCTGCAGCGCCGGACGGACGGTGTCGGCGGTGGAATAGGTGGCGCCGCCCAGCAGGCTGTCGGCCACGCCCATCTTCACCAGCATGGTGCCGAAATAGTTGCCCTTGGCCAGGGCGGCGCGGCACTGCTCTTCGGTCATCTTGCCCTTGCGCAGCTCGACCATCTTGGCAACCATCTCGTCCATGGCGGGATAGGCGGCCGGGTCGATGATTTCCAGCCCGTCAATGTCAAAGTGGCCGGCGGCAGCGGCAGCCTTGACCTCGTCCACATTGCCGATCAGAATCGGGGTGAGGCAGCCCTCGGCCTTCAGGCGGGCGGCAGCCTCGAGAATCCGGGGATCCGGGCCCTCGGTAAACACGATTTTCTTCGGAGAAGCCTTCAGCTTTGCAATCAGTTGGTCAAACATATCACATTACCCTCCAGTTATCTTGTGCTGTTGGATTGCCAAGTGACATTATACACCTGTTTTCGCCCCGGGGCAATGGCCAATGCGAAAATTTGCGCCGCTCAGCAGCACAGGCGCACAAAGCCGCAGCAGCCCAGCTGTTCCATCCTGCTCAGGCCCATGGCCCGGTAAAAGGCGGCGGTACGCGGCGTGTCGTCGGTCATCAGCACCAGCTGATAAACTGCCACATAGCGCGCCAGCAGCTGCCGCAGCAGCGCGCTGCCAATCCCCCGCCGCTGGTACGGCGGAGAAACCAGAATGTCCTGCACATAGACAATCGACGCCCCGTCGCCCACCGCCCGGGCCAGCCCCACCAGCGTTCCGTCCTGATAGGCCGCCAGCACGCACAGCGAATGCTCAATGGCCTGGCGGAGCATGGCGGGCCGTTCGGTGTAGGCCGTCCAGCCAACGCTGTCATACAGCGCCAGAATCTCGTCCTCCCGATATGCCGGGTAATCCTGAATGAGGATGTCCTCCATGCCCGTTCCCTCCTTATTCTGTTTCAGCCGCGCGCACCATGGCGGCAATCTGCGCGGCAGCCTCCTGCGCCGTGATCTGGCTGACGTCGATTTTGACGCTGTCCATGGTCTCGTACAGCGGCAGGCGGGCGCAGCTGCGCGCCAGCACATCCTCGCTGCGCAGCCCCGCCTCGATGTCCCGGCGCAGCCGCCGGATCAGCGCCTGCTCGGTCAGCGTCAGCGTAAAAAGCAAAAACCGCACATCCTTCCGCTCCAGCCGCGCCAGCAGCTCGTCTACAATCGCCTGCTGATGCATCACCCAGCAGAACACCACCGTGCCGCAGGCCGTGCAGTGCAGAAACCGGTTCAGCAGAAAGGCAATGTTGTCCATCACCATGGCTTTGGTCTCGTCGTTGACCACAAAGGGCTGCATGTCCCAGCACCAGTCGCCGTCGAGATATACCGCCGGGGCCAGCAGGTCCCGCAGCTGCCGGGCCACGGTGCTCTTGCCCGCGCCCATGACCCCGTTGAGAAACACCAGGTTTTTCACTGTCGGCCGCGCTCCCATTCCTCGCGGGTCAGGCGGGTAAAGTGCTCGGTGTGGGTGCCTCCCAGGGCGCAGGGGCGGTCGGTTTCGGTGTGATGGTGGCGAAAGCCGCACTTTTCCTGCACGCGGGCCGACTTGGCGTTGCCCTCATAATAGCAGCACCACAGGGCCGGGCAGCCCAGCGACCCAAAGCACCAGTCCTGCAGGGCGCGCACCGCCTCGGGGATCAGCCCCTGCCCCCAATAGGGCACGCCGATCCAATAGCCGAGTTCCATCTCGTTCGGCCCGGGGGTAAAGTCGGCCATGTGCGGCTTGAAATAGCCAGCGCTGCCCACCGGCTCGCCCGTCTGCCGCAGCACCACGGCAAAGGTGCCCGGCGCCGAGAGCACCGTGCGGATGATCTCACGGCTGTTGTCCTCGCTGGTGTGGGGCGCCCAGCCCGCCGGCGGGCCCACCCGCGGATCCCGGGCATGGCGGTACAGCGCAGGGGCATCGTCCTCCGTCCAGGGGCGAAGAATCAGGCGGTCGGTTTCAATGATCATGGCAGCAGCCTCCTTAACCTGTCCCGGCAGGCGCATTTTGCGACGTCTTGAGGCAGAGATTGGCACAATTATACGCGTCCGTGCCGGGGCTGTCAAGCGGGTTTGACTTTCGCCCTGTGATGCATTACAATGGGGTGGAAATTCATATTGCAGCAAAAGGAGACATTCCATGGAATATAACAAGGCAGTCCACAGCATGCGGACAGGCGACGCCGTCGAGGGCTTTTACATTCTCAAAGGCGCGTATCCCAAGGTAGCCAGCAACGGCAAGCCGTTTCTGAACGTCACACTCTCGGACAAAACCGGCGTCATCGAGGGCAAGGTGTGGGACTACAGCGGCCCCATCGGCAGCGCCGACGAGGGCAAGGTGATCAAAATCCGCGGCACAGTGGGCGAATTCCGCGGCGCGCCGCAGGTGTCGATCGAGCGCATCCGCCTGCGCGACGCGGCCGACCACGTGGACCTGTCCGCGCTGGTACCCGTGGCCCCCATCGACGTGGAGGCAGCGCTGCAGCAGGTCCGCGCCACGCTGGCGTCCATCGACGACGACGACTACCGCGCCGTGGCGCTGTCGCTGCTGGCGCGGCACGAGGTGCGCTTTGCCGACATCCCCGCCGCCAAGAGCGTCCACCACGGCTTTCTCCACGGCCTGCTGATGCACACGGGGAACATGCTGCAAATCGCCGACTTTCTCGCCAGACTGTATGCCGGCACCGTCAACCGCAGTCTGCTGCTGGCCGGCACCTTTGCCCACGACCTGCAAAAGGAGACGGAGTTTGTCTTTTCCGAGCTGGGGCTGGTCACCGACTATTCCGTCAAGGGCCAGCTGCTGGGGCACCTGGTCATGGGTGCGCAGGAGGCGGCCGAGGTGGCCGCGCAGCTGGGCGTCCCGGAGGAAAAGTCGGTGCTGCTGCAGCACATGGTGCTCTCGCACCACGGCGAGCCGGAGTTCGGCGCGGCGGTCCGCCCGGCCTGTGCCGAGGCCGAGCTGCTCTCGTGCATCGACACCATTGACAGCCGCATGGAAATCTACCGTGAGGCGCTGGCTGACGTGGCGCCCGGCAGCTTCAGCGACCGGATCTTTGCCCTGGACGGCAGAAAGGTTATGCGGCACGACTGACGCGCCTCAAGGAATGCCCTGCTTCCCAGCGGGCAGACACGCAGTAAAAAACGGGCCATGACCGGCTGGTCATGGCCCGTTTTCCGTCAGGGCAATTATTTCTCGCTGTCCTCGTCCTCGCTGAGGTCAAACTCCAGCTCTTCGCCGCACTTGGGGCAGTTGATCATGCCCTTGTCCAGCATCTCCTCGTCGATGGTAATCGACTCGCCGCAGGCGGGGCAGGTCAGCTCGTAGATCACTTCGTCGCCAAAGTCGTATACGGCCTCGTCGTCGCTCTCGTCGCTGTCCTTGTCTTCGTCCTCGTCGTCCGCCACTTCCTCGTCCTCGTCGTCGTCCTCGTCGTCGTCCTCGTCATAGACAACCGACTCCAGCTGATCGAGGGACTCTTCAATCTCGTCCAGCTCGTCGGACACCGCCTCGGCCTGATCGTCCAGGTCGCGGATGGCGGCGGCCACATCGCCCAGCAGGTCAAGCACCGCGTCGATCACGCGGACCTCAGGCTTTTCCGCGTCGAGGCTCACGCCGTCGCGCAGACCCTTGACATAGGCCATCTTTTCAGAAATCGTCATAATAAAAACCTCCTGACTGAAATGGGGATGGACAGGCGCCCATCCCCCCAGAATACTCAGCTCTTCGCGCGCGCCAGATACTCGCCGGTGCGGGTATCGATCGTGATGCGGTCGCCCTCGTTGATGAACAGCGGCACCTTGATCTCGGCGCCGGACTCGACAATGGCGGGCTTGGTCACGTTGGTGGCGGTGTTGCCGCGCTCGCCCGGATCCGTCTTGGTGACGGTCAGGTCGACAAAGTTGGGCGCCTCGACCGCAAAGACGTTGCCCTTATAGCTCAGGACCGTGCACTCCATGTTTTCAATCACGAAGCGGAAGTCGTCGCCCAGGGTGTCCTTGTCGATGGGCACCATTTCATAGGTGTCGTTGTCCATGAAATAGTACAGGTTATCGTCGTTGTAGGAATAGGCCATCTTCTTGCGCTCGACATAGGCGGTGGGATACTTGTCGTTGGGGTTGAAGGTGGTCTCGGTCACGGCGCCGGTGATGACATTCTTCATCTTGACGCGGACAAAGGCGGCGCCTTTGCCGGGCTTGACATGCTGGAACTCGACGATCTGCATGACGTTGCCGTCCATCTCGAAGGTGACGCCATTACGAAAATCGCTAACAGAAATCATATGGATTACTCCTCCTGTGCGCCCGGCAGGCGGGCGGTTGTCTCATTTCTACATTCTAACAAAGCTGCGGCAAAATTGCAAGCATAAATCCTGCCCATCGCGCAGTTTGTGCAGAATTTCCTACCTTATCACAAAATAATCAGCTGCTTGGGCGATTTGGTAATATCCTCGCAGCCATCTTCCTGAATGATGACCACGTCCTCGATGCGCACGCCGAACTTGCCCGGCAGATAGATGCCCGGCTCGGCAGAGCTGACGGCAAAGGCAGGCATGGGCTTTTTGTTGCTCATGTTGCAGTTGGGTGCCTCGTGGATCTCCAGGCCCAGGCTGTGGCCATAGCCATGGCCGAAATAGGCGCCATAGCCGGCCTCGGCAATCACCCTGCGGGCTGCGCCGTCGATCTCGCAGCCAGGCACGCCGGCACGGGTAGCCGCAATGCCGGCCAGCTGGGCTGCCAGCACCGTCTCATAGACGTGCTTCATCTCGTCGGTGGCATGGCCCAGGGCCACGGTGCGGGTCATGTCGGAGCAATAGCCGCCCACCTTCACGCCAAAGTCCATGGTAACAAAGTCGCCGTTCTGCAGCCTGCGCTCGCCGGGCACGCCGTGGGGCATGGAGCTGTTGGGACCGGAGACGACAATGGGGTCAAAGCTGAGCTTTTCGCCGCCGTGCTTCAGCAGGCGGTAGATCAGCTCGGCCATGACCTCTTTTTCGCTCATGCCCGGGCGGAGCACCGTCAGCATCTCGGCAAAGGCCGCGTCGGTAACCTCCTGCGCGCGGCGCATGATCGCCAGCTCCTCCGGCGCCTTGGTGGCGCGCAGCTGGCCGAACAGACCCTGCGCCTCGACCCACTCGGCCTGCAGCGCCGACTGATAGCCCTTCAGCTCGGCCACGGTCATCACCGACTCTTCATAGCCCAGGCGCTTGACGCCGAAATCGGCCAGCGCAGCCTGCAGCAGCGCATAATAGGTCACGCCGCTGCCGACCATCTTCACCTCAAAGCCGTCGAGGTTGGCCTCTGCCGCCTCGATATAGCGGCTGTCGGTCATATAGCGGGCGCCGGCGGCGGAGATAATCGCCACGCCCTCGGCCACGTTATAGCCGGCGGCATACTGCCGGTTGACCTCGCTGGTCAGCAGCACGGCATCAAGGCCCTGCGCGGCCATGGCGGCACGGATTTTAATCAGATTGTTCATGCTTCATTCTCCTTTTCGCAAGATGGATAAACGGCAGCTCAGCCACATGCCGCAGCCGGAGCCAGACGTTGTGCAGATGAATCGGCTCAACCAGGATCGAGCGCACGCCTGCGCGGTTGGCCGCCAGGGTGTCGGTATAGATCTGGTCGCCGGCCAGGGCGCAGGCCTGCAGCGGCGCCTTCATTGCCTCTGCCGCGCGCAGGATCCCCTTCCGCGAGGGCTTGCGGCAGTGGGTAAAGCAGGGGATGTCCCACTGGCGGCAAAACTGCTGCACCCGCTCCTTTTTGCTGTTGGACACCACGCACAGGCGGATTCCGCTGGCCTGCATCGTGCGGAACCAGGCCCGGACGGCCGGAGTGGGTACGTCGGTGGTATAGGGCACCACCGTGTTGTCAAAGTCCAGCATCAGCAGCTCGACGCCCAGCTTTTTCAGCATCTTGGGCGTCAGATCCGGCAATCCATGGACGATGGTTCGGGGCAACAGCGAAAAGGGCATATCACGACCTGCCTTTGCATAGTGTATATGTGTATTGTAGCACTGATAAGGAGGTTTTGCAATCCATGCCGGAACTGTATTTGCTCACAGCCCCGGAGCAGACCCGGCAGGCCGGGCAATGGGGCCTGCCGCTAGCGCATCTGGCCTATGGCATGGGTCAGGCCGCTCTGGCGCTGACGGTCGGCGCGCTGGCGCTCACTGTCCGGCGCGGCTGGATGGTGCTGACCGACCGGCTGCAGCCCGACGAGGGCGACCCGGCCGCCTTTGCCGCACAGGTGGAGCAGGAATGCCGCCGCCGGCAATACAGCGCCGTGATGGCCGACTTTGAGCGCCCGGCCAACGACCGTGCCTTTGCCATTCTCTCGGCGCTGGCCCGGCAGAACCTGCCGCTGATCGTCCCGGCGGCCTATGGCGACGCGCTGCCCTGGGCGCGGGTGCTGGTGGACAGCGCCATCTCCGGCGGCGACTGGGAGGACTATCTGTCCGCGCAGCTGGCACGCTGGCCCGGACGGGTCGTGCTGGCGCTGCACCCGCTGCGGATGCGCTTTCCCCTGCCCTGCCCCAGCGGTGAGGGGACGCCCCTGCATGCCGGAGAGCTGGCGCAGGCGCTGGAGGGCCGCCAGAGCTTCTTCTCCCGGGAGCTGGCCTGCCGCTACTGCACCTGCCGCGAGGCAGACACGTTCTCCTTTGTGCTCTTCGACGACGCCGCCAGCCTGCAATACAAGCTCCGCCTGGCCGGCGGACACGGCGTGCAGACCGCCGCCGCGCTCTATCCCGAGGTGGCCGGGCTGCTGCCGGACCTGACTGCCGGGCAGCAGGAATAGTCACATTGCACTATGTTCCGTGGATTTATTTTCAGTGTCATTGGCAATATTCACAGTTTATTCATTGACAATCGCCCCGACGCATTCTAAAATATAGGTGTTAACCCAGCGGGGCCATTTGCCCTGCGTTTTTTCTGCGGGCCGCACCGGCCCGCCGTCACACAGGAGGTTTCCCAATTGCTGATTCAACAATCGTTCCAGATGCTGCGCGAGGATCCGGTGTATCAGGCGCCGCCTGAGGGCGTTCCTTCCGAGTTTTTGTCCCAATACACGCGCATTGCCCAGCTGTGCATGAGCGCGATGAAGATTGTCATCACCAAGCTGGAGATATTGGACGACGAGTTTCGTCTGACGCTGCCCCACAACCCCATTCACCACGTCTGCTCCCGGCTGAAGACCGCCGAAAGCACCTATGGCAAGCTGATGCGCAAGGGCGGCGAGTGCAACTTCCGCGGCATCACCGAGCACGTGGCCGATCTGGCCGGCATCCGCATCATCTGCCCCTATGTGGACGATGTCTATTTTCTCAGCCGGATTCTGGAGACCCGGCGCGACCTGACCGTCCTGCGCAAGCGCGACTATATCGCCGCGCCAAAGCCCAACGGCTACCGCAGCCTGCACCTGGTGGTGGAGGTACCGGTCTCGTTTTCGGGCGTGACCGTCCCGCTGCCGGTGGAGATCCAGCTGCGCACCATCGCCATGGATCTCTGGGCCAGTCTGGAGCACGAGCTGCGCTATAAGTCCGAGATAGAGATGTCGGCCGAGGGCGAGCAGACCCTCAACAGCTGCGCCGAGCAGCTGGCCGACGTGGACGCCCAGCTGCAGGAGCTGTTCCGCTCGCACCTGCCGCAGCAGTCCGTCGCACCCTGGAGCAGCAAGGCTGCTGAGACAGACCCGGCCTAGCCCGACAGGCAGCGCCCCGTCCCCTGCCTTCTTCCATCGTCTCTGAAGCCCCCCGGCCGCATGCCGGGGGGCTTGTTTTGTCCGCGCACCGGACTGATTTTACATGCATTTTACAAAATCCCGGTCGCAGATTTGACATTCCTCTGATAAACTCTATTCTGGTTAAAAAGAGGGAATAAACATGTAAAGGACAGGAGGACAGTATGGATATTTTTAATATATTGACAATGCTCGGCGGTCTGGCGCTGTTTTTGTTCGGCATGAGCCTGATGGGCCAGGCGCTGGAGCGCCGAGCCGGCAGCCGTCTTCGCTCGCTGCTGGAGCAGATGACCGGCCGGCCGATCATCGGCTTTCTCACCGGTCTGGGCGTAACGGCCATCATTCAGAGCTCGTCCGCCACCACGGTCATGGTGGTTGGCTTTGTCAACTCGGGTCTGATGACGCTGCGGCAGGCCATCAACGTGATTATGGGCGCCAACGTGGGCACCACCGTCACCGCCTGGATCCTCAGCCTGGGCGACATCGACAGCGCCAACGTGATCGTCCGGCTGCTGAAGCCGTCGTCCTTTACGCCGGTGCTGGCGCTGATCGGCATCGCGCTCTACATGTTCTGCAAGGACTCGAAAAAGAAGGACACCGGCACGATCCTCCTGGGCTTTGCCACGCTGATGTTCGGCATGGAAACCATGAGCGGCGCGGTGTCCGGGCTGGCGAAGGTGCCGGCCTTCACCAACCTCTTCCTGGCGTTCAGAAACCCGCTCCTCGGCGTGCTGGCCGGTGCGGTGCTCACGGGCATCATCCAGTCCAGCTCGGCCTCGGTGGGCATTCTGCAGGCGCTGGCCGCCACCGGCGCGGTCAGCTATGCCGCCGCTATTCCCATCATCATGGGCCAGAACATCGGCACAACCGTGACGGCGCTGCTCTCCTCCATCGGCACCAACAAGAACGCCCACCGCGCCGCCGTGGTGCATCTGATGTTCAACGTGATCGGCGTGGTCGTTCTGCTGAGTCTGTTCTGTCTGGTGCGGGCCGTGTTCTCCCCCGCGCTGCTGGACGAGGCCGCTTCGCGCTCCGGCATTGCAATCGCCCACTCGGCCTTTAACATTCTCTGCACAGCCATGCTGCTGCCGGCCGGCGGTCTGCTGGAAAAGCTGGCCGTCCGCCTGGTGCCGGACACAACCAAAGCCGAGCAGACGGTAGAGCTGGACGAGCGCCTGCTGGCAGCGCCCTCGATGGCGCTGCAGCGCAGCAGCGCCGTGGCCGGCGAGATGGCCGAATGCGCCGTGCGCGCCCTGAAAAACTCGCTGACCGCATTCACCGCCTATACGCCGGAGCTGGCGCAGAGCATCCGCGACGACGAAGCGCACTGCGACCACTATGAGGACATCCTCGGCACCTACCTTGTCCGGCTCAGCGCCCAGCAGATGGGCGCCGACGAGAGCGAAGAGGCCACCGCCCTGCTGAAGTCCATCGGCGACCTTGAGCGCATTTCCGACCATGCGGTCAACGTGCTGTCCTCGGCCGAGGAGCTGCGCAGCAAGGGCCTGTCGTTCTCCCGGGACGCCGTGGCGGAGTTTAACGTACTCGCAGCCGCCATCAACGAAATTCTGGATCTTTCGCTGCGCTGCTTTACCCAGCGGGACGTACACATCGCCGCGCAGGTCGAGCCGCTGGAGCAGGTCATCGACACGCTGAAGGAGCGCATCCGCACCCGTCACATTCTGCGCATGCAGCAGGGCACGTGCAGCATCGAGGCCGGCTTTGTCCTCTCCGACCTGCTCACGGAGCTGGAGCGCACCTCGGATCACTGCTCGAACATCGCCGGCTGCGTCATCGACGCGGCGCAGCACAACCTCAACCTGCACGAAACGCTGAAAGCCACCAAGACGGACAGTGCGGATTTCCAGCCGGCCTTTGCCCGCTATGCCCGCAAATATGCCCTGCCTGCCGGGACCGGGGATACAACCGCCTGAGACCGGATCAAACACACCGCATCGGAACCGCTGACGGAGGGGCGCATGAAACCATGCGCCCCTCCGGCTTTTTGTCCGTCCGCGCCGGGCTGAAAGAAAACAGCAGCGTGATGCAATGCATCACGCTGCTGCCAAAGAAATTCGCTATTTCTTTCTCAGGCCATCCCGGAGGACGGTCTGTTTTGCTGCAAAAAGCAGATCAACGGCCTTCCTTCATGCGGGCGAAACAATCGCTGCAGTAAACAGGACGATCGGACTTCGGCTCGAAGGGGACTCTCGCCTCGCCGCCGCAGGACGCGCAGACAGCAGTGAAGAACTCTCTGGGGCCACGGGCAGCATTCTTGCGGGCATCACGGCAGGCCTTGCAGCGCTGCGGCTCGTTCTGGAAGCCGCGCTCTGCGTAGAACTCCTGCTCACCAGCGGTGAACACGAACTCGTTGCCGCACTCTTTGCAAACTAAGGTCTTGTCTTCGTACATGGTATTCCCTCTCTTTACGGTTTCGCCCCTTACGGATACTCCCACTGTCGGTCGGTCTGCTCAGGGTCTTATTGATATATGCGAACAGCAATGTGCCGTAAACGCCGGAACGACATGGTTTCAGTCTGGGGACATTATATGCTTTGCACAAGAAAATGTCAAGCACAAAACTGGACATTCGACGTTATATATAAAATTTCGGGGGTGTTTTTGTAGCGCCTGTATTATAAAAGAATGTCTCTTTTGCAAATTCGGGGCTTTCGGCGCCCGTTTGTCTTTATACAATAGACATTTGTCCGTCGCATTCGATCTGCAGGTGGTCATAGGCCAGCCGGGTCACGCAGCGCCCCCGGGGTGTGCGTGTCAGAAAGCCAATCTGCATCAGATACGGCTCGTACACATCCTCCAGCGTGACGGCCTCCTCGCCGATGGTGGCCGCCAGCGTCTCCAGCCCCACGGGGCCGCCGCCATAGTTCCGGATGATGGCCAGCAGCATCCGCCGGTCGATGGCGTCCAGCCCCAGCTGGTCCACCTCCAGGCGCGAGAGCGCCTCGTCCGCCGCCCGGCGGGTAATCACCCCGTCGTGATACAGCTGGGCAAAGTCGCGCACCCGGCGCAGCATCCGGTTGGCCAGGCGGGGCGTGCCGCGGCTGCGGGCTGCAATCTCGCGGGCGCCGTCCGGGTCGATGGCAACGCCCAGAATTGCCGCCGAGCGGGTCACAATCCGCTGCAGCTCCTCGGGCGTGTACAGCTCCAGCCGCAGCGACACGCCAAAGCGGTCGCGCAGCGGCGCGGACAGCTGCCCGGCGCGGGTTGTGGCGCCGATGAGCGTAAAGCGCGGCAGATCCAGCCGGATGGAGTTGGCCGAGGGGCCCTTGCCGATGATGATGTCGATGGAGAAGTCCTCCATCGCCGGATAGAGAATCTCTTCCACGGTGCGGTTGAGCCGGTGGATTTCGTCCACAAACAAAATGTCGCCCGGGGCCAGGTTGGTCAGCAGCGCCGCCAGGTCACCGGTTTTTTCAATAGCCGGGCCGGAGGTGACGCGCATGTTCACGCCCATCTCGTTGGCAATGACGCCGGCCAGCGTGGTCTTGCCCAGGCCCGGCGGGCCATAAAGCAGCACATGATCCAGCGGCTCGCTGCGCTGGCGCGCCGCCTCGATATACACGGCCAGGTTCCCCTTGGCCCGCTCCTGGCCGGTGTAGTCGGCCAGCGTCCGGGGCCGCAGCGAGCCTTCGGTCGCGTCCTCCGGCGTAAACACCGGCGTCATCAGGGGCTGCTGCTCCTGGTTGCTGAATTCAATCGCCATGCCCGTTTATCCTTTCATCATCCGGCGCAGCGCCTGGCGGACCATCTCCGCCACCGGCAGCGCCGGGTCCACATCTTTCAGCGCCGCGGCAATCTCCGCCTGGGCATAGCCCAGGCTGGCCAGCGCCTGAGCCGCCTGCACGCCGGCCTCGTCCGCCATGGCGGCGGGGATGCTGGCCGGGCCGCCGGACAGGTCGATCTCGTCCACCTGGCCCATCTTTCCCTTCAGCTCCAGCAGGATGCGCTGGGCCAGCTTTTTCCCCACGCCGGGGGCCATGGTCAGCGTCTTCTCGTCGCCGGTCAGCACCGCCATGGTCAGGCCCCGGGGCGTGGCCGCCGAGAGGATCGCCAGCGCCGCCTTGGGCCCCACGCCGGAAACCGACAGCAGCTGCTGAAAGCAGCGCAGCTCCTCCCGGGTGGTAAAGCCAAAGATG
>CACXCV010000028.1 GCA_902766215.1 Oscillospiraceae bacterium | reverse complement strand
TTGCGCAGGCCGGTGTTGTTCTTGGCAAAGAGAATCATGTGCCGGGCCTGCCGGTCCAGAATCCGTGCGCCGCTGCGCAGCTGCTGCATATAGGGGTTGATGGCCTGCACGGTGCGGACTCCCGCCTCATCCAGCATGACGAAAAAGCGCTGGAGCATATAGGCCACGGTCATGGCGTCGTCCACGGCCCGGTGGTGCTGAAAGTCCGGCAGGCCCAGGGCGTCGGCCACGATATTCAGCTTGTATTTGCCCAGCTTGGGCAGCAGGTTCTGCGCCATAATCAGGCTGTCCAGCGAGGTAAAGCGGTATTCCAGCCCCAGGCGTCGGCAGGCGGCACGGATAAACCCGGTGTCAAAGTCGGCGTTGTGCGCGGCCAGCGGCCGGTCGCCGCAAAAGGCCAGAAACCGCGGCAGCACCTCGGCAATGTCCGGGGCGCCCTGCAGCATGGCGTCGGTGATGCCCGTCAGCTCGATGATCTTGGCCGGCAGCCGCCGTCCCGGCTGGACAAAGGTCTGAAACTTGTCCACAATCTCGCCGCCGCGGAAGATGGCCGCGCCGATCTCGATAATCTCGTCCTCGCGGCTGGACAGGCCGGTGGTCTCCAGGTCAAAGGCGACAAACTCGCCGCTGATGGGCCAGTCCTGCGTCCCGTGGACGCTGACGCGGTCGTCCACGTCGTTGACAAAATAGGCCTCGCAGCCGTAGAGAACTTTAATGTCCTTGCCCTTGGCCGCCTTCAGCGCCGCCGGGAAGTTCTGCACCACGCCGTGGTCGGTGATGGCAATGGCCTTGTGCCCCCAGCGGGCGGCGGTGGCCACGGCGGCCGCCGTGTCGGTCAGGGCGTCCATGTTGGACATGTTGGTGTGCAGGTGCAGCTCCACGCGCTTTTCCTCGGCGGTGTCCTCGCGCTGGGGCTTTTTCCCCTGCTGGATGGCCAGGGGCTGGAGCACGTCCTCTTTTTCAAAATTGCTGTAGCTCATGCGCCCGGCAATCTGCACCCACATGCCGGGCTTGATGCCGTCGATGATCGGCTTGGCCCGCTCCTCGTCCATATACTGGTTGACGCGCACCGAGCCGGTATAGTCCGTCAGGTCAAAGTTGATGACCCACGCGCCGCGCTTTTTGATCTCCTTGTGGTTGACGGCAAAGACCTCGCCCTCCACCGTCACCTTGTCGGTGTCCATGGTAATCTGGCTGATGGGCGTGGGCAGCGCCTTGAACGGGCGGCCCATAATCGCGCCGGCAGGCTTGTCCTCCCTGGGCTTTTCCCTGACCGCCGCCTGCGGCAGGCTCTGCGCCGCGCTCTGGCGCAGCTGCTCGCTCTGCTCCAGCAGGCCGGCGGCGTCCAGCTCGTGGCTGGCTGCGATGGTCACGCGCCAGCTGCCGCCAAAGCGCCCGGCCAGAAACAACTCGGCATGGCGCAGGTGGGGGCTCAGCTCCGCCTTGCCGTTGTGCAGCAGCGACACGGCAAAGCCCTCGGCCGTGCGCTCCCACCGGCAGCCGGACAGGATGGCCCGGGCCGGGGCATAGGCCCGGCGCAGCACCTCGGTCAGCTCGCTGACGGGCATCTGCTCCACCGCCTCGGGCGGAAACTGCGGCTCCAGCACCACGCTGGCAATGCCATAGCGGCGAGAGAGGTCGGTCTGCAGCTCGTCCAGCACGGCCACGGGCGCATAGGCTGCAAAGCGTACCTGGGCAGTCACCCGGCGCGCCGCCTGATCGATCTGCGCGGCGCAGACCTCTGCCCCGCTGACCAGGTCGGCCAGCGGCTCCCGCGGACGATATTCGGAAAACAGCTCGGTCAAACGCAGCATATCATCCCTCCTGGCAGCCGGTTTGCATGTCGGGCCGCGCATATGCGGCCGGCAGATCGTATTATAGCATGCGCCGGGGCAAATTGCACCCCATGTTTTCGGGCGGCACGGAGCAAAACGAGCCAACCGCCCCGGACGCGCATGGCGTCCGGAGCGGTTTCCCGTGTAAAAAGCGTCGGCTGCCCGGCGGAACGGCCGTTATTTCCACTCTTTTTTCAGGATGGCATATTGACAGGTGTTTTCATACAGAGGCGTGCCATCGGGATTTTTGACAAAGGAAATAAACTCTTTGAACAATCCTTCCCTACGCATTCCAAGCTTTTCGCAGAGGCTCTGGCAGCGGACGTTGTACTCTTCCGTGTAGGCATAGATTCGCCGGGCGTTTTTCTCCCGAAACAGATAGTCCAGAAACGCATGCGCCGCCTCATACGCATAGCCGCAGCCCTGATATTGAAGATTGAGCATCCAGCAGGGACGGAATGTATCGCCAGCCGGATAGGGATTCTGAGGATCGCCGGGTTCAGGGCAGCCCTCGATCTCACCGATGACCTTGCCGGTTTCCTTGAGGACAATGGCGAAATAATACTCGGTTTCGCCCGCACGGCGTGCCATTTCCTCTCTTGCGTCTTCCAATGTGTCCAGCTTCATGCAGGCAAAGCAGTTCATCGCCGGCTCGTGCAGATATTCAAACACATCTGCGGCGTCGCCGGGCTGAAACGGACGAAGCAGCAATCTTGGAGTATCAATTATCATGGTAGTTCCCCTCCTGAATTAAAGCGCCCAGCCTTTTCATGGCAATCCCATGAAAAAACCGAGCGCACTCGACACCTTATCTGACAGGCGGTCTGCAAATCCACGCATCTGGATGGATTTACGATCCCCCGTGCTACGGCACACTGTCCTCCGGTGACCATTCCATATTATCATCTAACAGCATAATACAACATCAGCCAGGGAAAATCAAGCTTTGCTCCGCGAATTGCTGCCAGCCGGTGCATTGCTCGACCGCGGCCGTCACAGCTGGTCAATCAGCTCCAGCAGGGCCGGGAGAAGCTGCTCCTCCGGTACCTTTTTTACAATCTCACCCTTGCGGAACAGCAGGCCCTCGCCCTTGCCGCCGGCAATGCCCACGTCGGCCTCGCGGGCCTCGCCCGGGCCGTTGACCACGCAGCCCATCACCGCCACGGTAATCGGCTTGCGGCACCCGGCCAGCGCGGCCTCTACCCGGCCCGCCAGGCCGATCAGGTCGATGCTGGTGCGCCCGCAGGTGGGGCAGGCCACCAGGTTGACGCCGTCCTGCCGCAGCCCCGCCGCGCGCAGAATGTCCCGCCCGGCCGTCACCTCGCGCACCGGGTCGGCCGTCAGGCTCACGCGGATGGTGTCGCCGATGCCGTCGCAGAGCAGCGAGCCGATGCCCATGGCCGACTTGATCACGCCCATGCGCTCGGTGCCCGTCTCAGTCACGCCCAGGTGCAGGGGATAGTCCGTCCGCCGGGCCAGCAGCCGATAGGCCGCAATGGTCAGCGGCACGCTGCTGGACTTGATCGACACGCAGATGTCCGAAAAGCCCACGGCCTCCAGCAGCTCCGTGTGACCCAGGGCGCTTTCCACCAGCGCCTCGGGCGTGGGATGGCCATATTTCTCCAGCAGGCGCTTTTCCAGCGAGCCGGCGTTGACGCCCACGCGGATGGGGATGCCGTGCTGGCGGCAGCAGTCGGCCACCTCGCGCACCTTGCCCGCGTCGCCGATGTTGCCGGGGTTGATGCGAATTTTCTTTGCCCCGCCCTCGGCGGCCAGCAGCGCCAGGCGCCAGTCAAAGTGGATGTCCGCCACCAGCGGCAGGGGCGAGGCCGTGGCAATCGCAGCAAAGCCGGCGGCCGCCTCGCGGTCGGGGACGGCCAGCCGCGCGATGTCGCAGCCGGCGGCCTTCAGCGCCCGCAGCTGCGACAACGAACCCTCCACGTCGGTGGTTTTGGTGTTGAGCATGGACTGGATACTCACCGGCGCGCCGCCGCCGATCAGCACATCCCCTACGCGAATCTGTCTGGTCATGGTATCCTCTCTTTTCTCTGCGCCCGTCTCAGCGGAACAGGGCGATAATATCCTTGCAGGTAATCACGGCGATCAGCCCCAGCAGCAGCACCATGCCCGCGGCATGGATATATGCCTCGTACTTGGGGTTGATCTTGCGGCGGGTAATGGCCTCGATCACACTGGTGACCACCAGCAGAAATACGCGCCCACCGTCCAGCGCGGGCAGGGGCAGCAGATTCATAAAGGCCAGGTTCACCGCCAGAAACGCGCCCAGATAGACCACGTCTGCCACGCCCTCAGCCGTGCTGGCCGCGCTGCTGCCCGTCTGGGAAATCATGCTGACGATCCCCACCGGGCCGCTCATGTCCTTGAGCCCCACCGCGCCGGTGATCAGGTCCACCAGGCCCATGCGCACCATGCGGCCAAAGTTGATGGCACTGTTCCAGGCATATTTCAGTGTCTGCCAGGGCGAATTGTCCACCACGGCAAAGTTCAGGCCGTATTTTGTCACGGTCTGGCCGTTTTCCTCAAACGCCGAGCGGTAGAAATGGAAGTTGTGCAGCGTGAGCTTTTTCCCGTCGCGGCGCACCACCACGTCATAATATTCGTCCTTGCCGCGGCCGAGCAGCATGCTCAAATCGCCGCCCACATAGATCCGCTCGCCGTCGATGGAGATAATTTCGTCGCCCTGCTGCAGGCCATCGGCGCTCTCCAGCGGGCAGCCGGGGGCAAAGCTGTCAATCTGCGCCGTGACAAACTGCTGCGCCGGGGCATAGAGGATGATGAGAATCAGCAGCCCGGTGAGAAAGTTCATCGCCGCGCCGGCCACCAGAATGATTGCCCGCTGCCAGGCCGGCTTGGCCTGAAAAGCGCGGGGATCGCTGCTCTCGCCGTCCTCGCCCTCCATGGCGCAGTAGCCGCCCACGGGGATGCAGCGCAGGGAATAGGTCGTCTCGCCGATGGTCTTCTGCACAATTGCCGGGCCCATGCAGAGGGCAAACTCGTTGACCTTCACGCCGAACAGCTTGGCCGCGAGGAAATGGCCCAGCTCATGCACAAAAATCAGCACGCCGAAAATCAGAATTGCCAGGATGATATACAAGCTGCTTGCCTCCTTGTTGTCCGGGGTTACAGGGCTGCCCGGGTCAGGGCGCGGGCCTCGCCGTCGGCGGCGAGGATCTGCTCCAGCGTGTCCGCCGGGCCGCCGCCCAGCGCGTCCACCGCCCGCTGCACCAGCGCCGGAATGTCATAAAAGCCAATCTGATCCTGCAGAAACGCCTCGACCGCCACCTCGTTGGCGGCGTTCATCACCGCGCAGGCCGCACCGCCCCGCCCGGCGCAGCCCATGGCCAGCGGCAGGCAGGGGAAGTTGTCCAGGTCGGGCGGCTCGAAGCTCAGCGGCCCGCAGGTCAGCAGATCCAGCGCAGGGGCCGGGCACGGCGCACGGTCCGGCCAGGTCAGGGCGTATTCAATGGGGATGCGCATGTCCGGCACGCCCAGCTGCGCCAGCACCGCCCCGTCGATAAACTCCACCAGCGAGTGGACGATGCTCTGCCGGTGCACCAGAATGGAAATCTGCTCCGGCGGCAGCTGGTACAGATGCATGGCCTCGATCAGCTCAAGCCCCTTGTTCATCATGGTGGCCGAGTCGATGGTGATCTTGGCGCCCATGCTCCAGTTGGGGTGGCGCAGCGCCTGCCGGGCCGTGACGTGCTCCAGCTCGGCTCGCTGCCAGCCAAAGAACGGCCCGCCGGAGGCCGTGAGCAGCAGCCGGCGCACCTGGCTGCGGTCGCGGCAGCCCTGCAGGCACTGGAAGATGGCCGAATGCTCGGAGTCCACCGGCACGATCACCGCGCCGGACTGCGCCGCCGCACGGATAACCAGCGCCCCGGCGCAGACCAGCGTCTCCTTGTTGGCCAGGGCAATGCGGCGGCCCAGGGCGATGGCTGCCAGGGCCGGCTCCAGCCCTGCCGCGCCCATCAGCGCCGAGAGGACAATGTCACAGTCGATCTGCGCCGCCTCCAGCAGGCCCTCACGCCCGCCGGCCACGCGGATGTCGGTGTCCGCCAGGCGCACCCGCAGGTCCGCCGCCGCCGCCTCGTCGGCCAGCACCGCCAGCCGCGGATGCATGCGGCGGCACTGCTCCTCCATGCGCGCCGCGCTGCGGTTGGCCGCCAGCGCGGCCACGCGGATGGGCAGGCCCTCCAGCACGTCCAGCGTCTGCCGGCCGATGGAGCCGGTGCTGCCCAGGATGGAAATGCTCTGTTCCATGACTCCGCCTCGCTTACAGCAGCGGCAGCCAGCACAGCAGCAGCTCGCACAGCGGCGCACAGAAAAGCACGCTGTCAAAGCGGTCAAGCACACCGCCATGGCCGGGCAGCAGCCTGCCATAGTCCTTGATCTGCTTCTCGCGCTTGAGGCAGGAGAAGAACAGGTCGCCGATCACGCTGACACCCGCGCCGCCCAGGGCCAGCAGCACGCCGGTCAGCCAGCGGAACTCCCGCCCAAAGGCAAAGCGCACCGCCAGTCCATAGATCAGCATGCCCACAACCGCCCCGGCGAATCCGCCGATCATGCCCTCGACGGTCTTTTTCGGGCTGATCACCGGGGCAAGCTTGTGCCGCCCCAGAGCCATGCCGGCAAACAGCGCCGCGCCGTCGGCCACAAAGGAGATCAGCAGCGGCAGCAGCACCAGAAAGCGCCCGTCAGGCTGCTGGATCAGGCGCACCAGCGCCGAGAGCAGCCAGGGCATGCCCAGCCCGGCAAACAGCGCGGCAGTCATCACCTCAAAGGGCATCTTCAGCCGCGAGGCCAGCAGCTCGGCCGCCAGAACGAGGAAAAATGCCAGCCCGCCCGCCATGGCCGGCTCGGCCGGGCAGCCGCACCAGCTCCAGAACGGGACCAGCGCCGCCATGAGCATGGTTTCGCCCACCACGCGGCGGTTGGTAATCAGGCCGGTGGCATAGGTCAGCTCGTGCGCCGCCAGGGCGCACAGGCCAGCCACCAGGATGGCCGTAGCCAGGGTGGGCAGCCACAGCAGCACCACCAACAGCAGGGGAATACACACCACTGCAACAAGAATCCGTGCTTTCATACAACCCCTCCAAAGCGCCGTGAGCGGCCATGGAAGGCAGCGATGGCGCGGTCCAGCTCCGCCGGGCCAAAGTCCGGCCAGAGCACGTCGGTAAAATAAAACTCGGCATACGCCGCCTGCCAGAGCAGGAAGTTGGAAATCCGCTGTTCGCCGCTGGGCCGGATGATCAGATCCGGGTCGGGGATGCCGGCGGAATAGAGCAGGCCGGAGAACGTCTCCTCGTCGAGCGCCTCGGGCCGGGCCTCGCCGGCGGCGCAGCGGGCGGCAAAGGTCTTTGCCGCGTGGAGAATCTCGTCCCGCCCGCCATAGTTGATGCACAGGTTGACCTGCACGCTCTCAAAGCTGCGCGAGAGTTCGCGCACCCGGCTGCACAGCGCCTGCAATTCCGGGCTGAGCCGGGACAGGTCTCCGAAAAACTCGATTTTCACCCGGTCGCGGGTCATACGCTCCAGCGCCTCGTGGAGATAGCGCTCCAGCAGGCCCATGATGCCCTCGACCTCGTCGGGCGAGCGCTTCCAGTTTTCGGTAGAAAATGCGTAGACCGTGAGGTACTGTACGCCGATGTCCTTGCAGTGGTTGGCCACGGTGCGAAAGGTCTCGGCCCCCGCGGCATGCCCCGCCGTGCGCGGCATGCCGCGCTTCTTTGCCCAGCGGCCGTTGCCGTCCATGATAATGGCAATGTGGGCAGGCGCAGGCGCCTGCGCCGCAGCCCGTTTCTTTTTATGAAAGAGCGGCACAGTCTGCTCCTCCGTTTCTTCAGCAAAGTAGCGCAAGAACCGGGGCGGTCGCAGGCCGCCCCGGTTCCGGCGCTCTGGGATCAGATTGCCATCAGTTCCTTGTCCTTTTCGGCCGTAAGATCGTCGATCTTCTTGATATACTGATCGGTCAGATCCTGAACGGTTTTTTCAATCTCTTTCAGGTCGTCCTCGGTAATTTCATTCTTCTTCTGCTGCTTTTTGGCCGCCTCCATGGCGTCGCGGCGAATGTTGCGGATGGCAATCTTGCCCTCCTCGCCATACTTTTTCACCTGCTTGGTCAGGTCCTTGCGGCGCTCCTCGGTCAGCATCGGGAAGCTCAGCCGGATCAGGCGGCCGTCATTCTGGGGGTTGATGCCCAGGTCGGAGGCCTGAATGGCCTTTTCAATGGCCTTGAGCAGGGTGGTGTCCCAGGGGGAGATGGTCAGCGTGCGGGGGTCGGGAGAGGCAATGGTCGCCACCTGGCCGATGGGGGTCTCTGCTCCATAGTATTCCACGTTGATGCGGTCGAGAACCGAAGCGTTGGCACGTCCGGCGCGGACGCTGGCAAACTGGCTCTTCAGCGCCTCGATGGTCTTGTCCATCTTGGCGGCAAGCTCGGGGTTTTTACTCATCGTTAAATGGCCTCCTTTATAATGGTACCAATGTCCTCGCCCATGATGACACGGTAGATGTTCTGCGGGTCCTCCAGCGCAAACAGCGCCAGGGGCATGCGGTTGTCCATAGCCAGGGAGATGGCTGTCAGGTCGGTGGCCGCCAGGTGCCGCGCCAGCACATCGTCATAGGTAATGGCGTCGAAGCGGCGGGCGTTGGGGTTGGTGCGGGGGTCGGCGTCATACACGCCGTCGATGTTCTTGGCCAGCAGCACCGCGTCGGCGCTGATTTCAATGCCGCGCAGCACCGCACCCGTGTCGGTGGAGAAATAAGGGTTGCCGGTGCCGCAGCCAAAGATGACCACGCGGCCCTTCTCCAGGTGGGACACGGCCTTGTTGCGGATATACGGCTCGGCCACCGTGGGCATCGACAGGGCCGTCTGCACCCGGGCGGGGCAGCCCCGCTGCTCCAGCGCGTCGGCCAGGCCCAGAGCGTTGATCACCGTGGCCAGCATGCCCATCTGGTCGGCGCGGGTGCGCTCCATGCGGCTGCCGCCGTCCTTCAGGCCCCGCCAGATGTTGCCGCCGCCCACGACGACGGCCACCTGCACACCGGCCTCGACGCACTGCTTGAGCACATCGCATACCGGGCCGATCACCGAAAAGTCCAGGCCGCGGCCGGCCTCGCCGGCCAGCGCCTCGCCGCTGATCTTCACCAGCACGCGGCGATATTTCGGCGTGTTCATATGAATCATCCTTTCCATCGGGCGGCTGAGGCCCGGGATACTCTTGGTTTATTTTATAATAAAATTGTCCATCTGAAAAGAGGGAATTTCACTTTTTTCCCGGCGGCTCCAGCGGCAGGCCACCTTGGCTCAGCCGGTACTGACGCGGGCTTTGCCCCTGGTGGCGGGTAAAAGCGGCGGTAAAGTGCTCGGCCGAGCTATAGCCCACCTCGTCGGCGATGCGCGTAATCTGCCAGTCGGTCTGGGTGAGGAACAGCGCCGCCGCAGACATGCGCGCCTCCAGCCGCAGCTGGGAAAACGTGCAGCCAAACTCCTGCCGCAGCAGCCGCTCGGTCTGCCGGGGGCTGAGATTCAGCCGCCCGGCCAGTTGCGGCAGCGTCAGTGTGCGATACCCATAGAGAAAATATTCCTCCAGCAGCATCTGCGGGCCGCCCGGCTCAGCCGGTGCAGGCCCCTCGGCCGCCGCGCCGGCATAGCTGCGCACCAGCAGCACCAGCAGCTGGCGCAGCAGTGCCTCAATCTGCAGGCGATAGCCCTGCCTGTGTCCCTTCAGCTCACCCAGCAGCTGGCGCAGCACCGTCTCGATCTCCGGGACATTCTCGCCCAGCCAGCAGGTCTGGGCCAGAAAGTGCGCCAGCAGCGCCCCGTGCTCCTGCTCCTCCGGCTCCGGGGCGCGGAGCGGCTCGGCCCGCAGGTAGACGCAGCACTCGTCCATCGGCTCGTCGGGCCGCGGCAGCTGCGCATGCACCACCTGCGGCCCGGTAACAAAGAGCACGCCCGGCTCCAGCTCATAGCGCCGCCCGGCCAGCAGCACCGTGCCATAGCCCCGGGCGATGTAGTGAATTTCGTAGCAGCCGCTGCCGTGGGTGTGGCTGGGGATGGCCCCGTCCATCGGCCCTTCGGTCAGGCTGAGCATCTCGATGCGCGTCCCCGCCAGGACAAACGACAGCCCCATATTGCGATGTCTGACCAGCACCCGCACCCCACCTCTCTGTCCTGTGTGCTCTTATCATAGCCGCTTGGCCGCCGCACGTCAAGCCGCACCTTCGCCAATACGACATAATACACGGCAATCTGTCCAAATTCCCTCTCGCATTTTTCGTCAATTCAGGTATAATGGAAGCGACTAGAAAAGCAAAGGAGCGTGTGTTCTCCATGACCGACCTGACCAGGTGGATGGAGCAGATTGACCGGGTCATTGCCCAGGGGCCGTATACCGACAGCTGGGACAGTCTGTTCCCCCATCCGGCGCCGCGGTGGTTCCAAGACGCCAAATTCGGCATCTTCATCCACTGGGGCGTGTACAGCGTGCCCGCCTTTGGCAGCGAGTGGTACTCGCGCAACATGTATGTGCAAGGTTCGCGGGAATTCCAGCACCACATCGAAACCTATGGCCCTCACAAGGACTTTGGCTACAAGGACTTCATCCCCCTGTTCAAGGCCGAGCGCTTTGACGCCGAGGCCTGGGCCTCGCTGTTTGAAGAATCCGGAGCCAAATACGTCGTCCCCGTGGCCGAGCACCACGATGGCTTTCAGATGTACCGCAGCGAGCTGTCCCACTGGAACGCCTATGAGATGGGTCCCCGGCGCGACACGCTGGGTGAGCTGTGCGGCGCGTTCCAGCGGCACGGGCTGGTGCCTTGCGCCTCGTCCCACCGGGCGGAGCACTGGTTCTTTATGGGCCACGGAAAGGAGTTTGACAGCGACATCCACGAGCCGCTGCACCGCGGCGACTTCTACTGGCCGTCCATGCCGGAGCCGCCCCACCAGGACCTGTTCAGCCAGCCCTATCCCAGCGAGGAATATCTGCAGGACTGGCTGGCCCGCTGCTGCGAGATCATCGACCGCTATCGCCCCGGCGAGCTGTATTTCGACTGGTGGATTCACCACGAGGCCTTCAAGCCCTGGCTGAAAAAGCTGGCCGCCTATTATTATAACCGCGCCGCTGAATGGGGGCAGGAGGTTCTGATTGCCTATAAGCACGATGCCTTTGCCTTTGGGACAGCCGTAGTGGACATCGAGCGCGGTCAGTTTTCCGACGTGCAGCCCTATGCCTGGCAGACCTGCGCAGCCGTGGCGCTGAACTCCTGGGGCTATACCGACAACAACCATTATCGCGCTCCGGCAGACATTGTCTGCGACCTGGTGGACATCGTCAGCAAAAACGGCAACCTGCTGCTGAACGTCGGCCCCAGGGCCGACGGCACCATCCCCGACGAGGACGCCGCCATCCTGCGCGCCATCGGCGCGTGGCTGGCTGTCAACGGCGAGTCGATTTACGGCACGCGGCCCTGGCGCGTGTTCGGCGAAGGCCCCACCCAGGTGGAAGAGGGCCAGTTCACCGACTTCAAGAAGAAGGAGTTCACCCCGCAGGACGTCCGCTACACCGCCAAGGGTGAGCACATTTATGCCGCCGCGCTGCGCTGCGCCCCCGACGGACGCTATTGCTTCCCGGCGCTGGGTCTGCACGATGCGGCGCGCAAACCACTGTTCCACGGCATCATCACCGATGTGGACCTGCTGGGCTATCCCGGCTGCTGCCAGTGGCAGGCCACGGAGGGCGGACTGCAAATTCAGACTGCCGGCGTGATGAGCGATATGCCGCTGGTCTTCCGCGTGAGAGTGGAATAACCGCTCTCCCATCGCCCCGCTGGAATTCCGGGACACAGGACACGGGCGCGCTGCATGGCAGCGCGCCCGTGTCCTGTCTCTTGCGCGTGATTGCACCGTATCAATACTGGGTGATGTACTTGCGAACCTCCCAGTCGGAGACAGAGGTGCGGTATTCGTCCCACTCGCGCTCCTTGCCCTCGATATAGGCAGCGGCGACATGTTCGCCCAGCGCGTCGAGGATCAGGCGGTCCTTTTTCAGCTCGGCCACGGCCTCGTACAGGCTGCCGGGCAGGCTGCCGATCCCCTTGCGGCGGCGGGTGCGGCCGTCCATGGCATAGATGTTTTCGCTGATCTGTGCCGGCACCTCCAGCTGGCGCTCGATGCCGTCCAGCCCCGCCGCCAGGCAGACGGCCAGGCAGAGGTAGGGGTTGCAGGAGGGATCAGGGTTGCGCAGCTCCACGCGGGTGGCGCTGCCGCGCGCCGAGGGGATGCGCACCAGAGCCGAGCGGTTGTGCGCCGACCAGGCGATGTAGCAGGGCGCCTCGTATCCGGGCACCAGGCGCTTATAGCTGTTGACCAGCGGATTGGTAATGGCGCTCATGCCGCGCACATGGGCCAGCAGGCCGGCAATGAAGTGATAGGCCGTCCGGCTCAGGCCCAGGGGGTCGCCGGGGTCGTCAAAGGCATTTTTCCCATCCTTGAACAACGACATGTTGACGTGCATGCCCGAGCCGGCGATGCCGAAGATCGGCTTGGGCATAAAGGTGGCGTGCAGACCGGCCCGCTGGGCATAGGTCTTCACCGTCAGCTTGAAGGTCATAATCTTGTCGGCGGCGGCCATGGCGTTGTCATACTTGAAGTCGATCTCGTGCTGGCCCTCAGCCACCTCGTGGTGCGAAGCCTCAATTTCAAAATCCATCTTTTCCAGCGCCATGCAGATTTCGCGTCGGACGGTTTCGCCGTGGTCGATGGGGCTGAGGTCAAAATAGCCGGCCTCATCGTGGGTCTTGGTGGTGGGGCGGCCCTCGTCGTCGGTCTGGAAGAGGAAGAACTCGGCCTCCGGCCCCACGTTGAAACGGTAGCCCATGCGTTCGGCCCGGTCGAGCACGCGCTGCAGCACGCCGCGCGGGTCGCCGATAAAGGGCGTGCCGTCGGGATTGTAGACCGAGCAGATCAGCCGGGCAACCTTGCCGGGGCTGGGCCGCCACGGGAAAATGACAAAGCTGTCCAGGTCGGGATGCAGATACTGATCGGATTCCTGAATGCGGACAAAGCCCTCGATGGAGCTGCCGTCAATCATAATCTGGTTGTTGACCGCTTTTTCAATCTGCGAAGCGGTGATTGCCACGTTTTTCAAGGTACCGAAGACGTCCGTAAACTGCATTCGGATAAACTGGATGTCCTCCTCTTTGACCAGCCGGATGATGTCCTCCTTCGTATATTTACCCATGCGCCATGTCCCCTTTCCGCTGTGCGCAGCCATGTCGGCCGCCCTTCTGGCGCTATTATATGTGCCGCGGCGGCTTGCCGTCAACCAGAAGCTGGGGCCTCCGGCCAATCTTGTGGCTTATACCAAAGGCGTTTTCCCGCGCCCGGCGTGGTTTGGGCAGTTTTTTGTCTTCGCAGCATAGCTGCCGCTCCGGGCGCATAGAGTGTGCCGAGGTGATGAAGTATGCGAAAGAAGCGCCGGACAACCCGTGCCCCGCTGGGGATTCTGCTCATGGCGGCGGCCATTCGCCTGTGCTGTCAGCCGGGCCTTTTCACCGGTCTGGCTGCCCGGCTGGAGCCGGCCGCCGCCGGGATTGCCGCACCGGCCGAACCGGAGGCGGCGCCCGGATCCGCCGCGTCCGCCGTGCCGCTGGAGACCCCCGCCGCGCAGCCGGAAACAGCCCTGCCTGTGGCCGCGCCGGAGGCGCCCGTGCTGCGGACGCTCTCGATGACGACCGCCGAAATGAAGGACCTGTCGATCCGCAACCAGACGGGCTATACCGTTTCGGCCCAGGAGCTGGCCGACCTGCCGCTGCAATTTGACCCCTCGGCCGACGGCCCCACAATTTTAATCCTTCACACCCACACCACCGAGGCCTATACCCCCGAGCCCGGCTGGGACTATGCCCCCAGCGACACCATGCGCACCATGGACAGCGAATACAACATGGTGCGCGTGGGCGATGAGGTGGAGCAGGCGCTGACCGAGGCCGGGCTGTGGGTCATCCACGATGAGCGGATCAACGACTATCCCTCGTATAACGGCTCCTATGGCACGGCGCTGGGCCGCATCGAAGAGTGGCTCGCGCGTTATCCCACCATCCAGATGGTGCTGGACCTGCACCGCGACGCGGCCGAGGACGGCCAGGGCGGCTATGTCAGCACCGCCTGCACCATCGGCGGCAGCGACACCGCCCAGCTGATGCTGGTGTGCGGCACGGACTACGGCGGGCTGTATCACCCCAACTGGCGGGGCAACCTGGCCTTTGCCGCCCGGCTGCAGCTGGCACTGGAGACGCAGGCCCCGGGCATCTGCCGCCCGCTGGATCTGCGCTGCGAGCGCTTTAACCAGCACGCCACGCCCATGAGCCTGCTCGTGGAGGTGGGAACCGTGGGCGACACGCTGGCCCAGGCGCTGGCCGCCGCGCGCACCCTGGGGCAGACGCTGGGCGGGCTGCTGGCCATGCCGGCCCGCTAGGGCGCAATTTGTTGTGTCAGGCAGTTATACGGGCACAACATAGGCACTTTCCCTCCCTGTGACTGTAAAAACCGACAAACATCGCGCGGGATTTTCTACATTCTCACCAAAAGATTCTGTTGACGTTGCCCGTTGGTTGTGCTATATTGAAGACACCGTTACATGACAACTTGGGGGGGAACTACAAATTGGATATTAACAAGTTTGACAAAGAATTTGCTGAAAAGCGCGAAGGCGGCGGCAAATGGTGGTTCCAGTATATCTGGGCCTGGATTTGCGGCGTTATCGCATGGTTTTTCGCAGTTCTTGGCATCATTTGGGAAGTTACTGATTATGCCCAGGGCGGTTACATCTCCCTGATCTCGGTCCTGTTCGGCCTGTTCGGCATTCAGGCAGTTTTCAAGTGCAAGGTGTATGGCTGGAATGTCCGCCTGATCATCCCGCTGGTGTTCAACGCCATTGCGCTGGTCTTCACCTGCTTCATTCTGTATATCTACATGCCGTATCTGGCAAAGTAATTTGTCTGCTGCTGTCCTCCTGCGGGTTTTCCGCAGGAGGTTTTTCTATCCTTAATTTTTTGTATCCATTTTGTAGCCGCTCTTGACGAAACTGCGTTTTCACGCTATGATAGGAAACAGATAAAAAAACAGATGGAAACAGGACAGTTTTTATGAGACAAACAAGGTTTTTTCGGTTCATTTCGGTTGTGCTGGTGCTGGCCCTGCTCTGCTCCGTACTGCCGCCCGCCCGGGCGGACTTCTCGGTAGACGCCGCGGCCGCCGCTGTGATGGAGATCGAGTCCGGTATTATGCTCTATCAGCAGGACGCTGACGTCCGGGTCTATCCCGCCAGCCTGACCAAGGTAATGACCGCCCTGGTCGCCATTGAAAACTGCAGCCTGGATGAGATGATTCCCGTCCGCGCCGCCACACTGGAGGGGCTGCACCCCGATAGCACCACGGCCAATCTGGCCGACGGCGAGGTGCTCAGCCTGCGCGACCTGCTTTACACCATGTTTCTTGTCTCGGCCAACGACGCCTGTCTGGTGGTGGCAGAGTACATTGCCGGCTCGGTGGACGCTTTTGTGCAGATGATGAACGACAAGGCGGCCGAGCTGGGCTGCACCGGCACCCACTTTGTCAACCCCCACGGCCTGCATGACGAAAACCACTACACCACCGCACGCGACCTGCTGCGCATGGCCGCCGCCTTTTACCGCAGCCAGACGCTGATGGACATTGCCAGCACCGAATACTATGACATTCCCGCCACGGATCACAACAACCGGCACGAGCTGTATACCATTATTTATACCGGCTCCACGCTGATCACCCCGGCCTATTACTATGAGGGCTGCCGGGGCATCAAGACCGGCTCGACCAGCGCGGCCGGGCGCTGCCTGCTGACCTTCTGCGAGCGCGACGGGCTGAAGGTGCTGGCCGTGGTTACCGGCTGCCCGACCTATGTCAGCCACAACGGGTCCGATTGGGCCGGCCACTTTGCCGCCATGCACGACCTGCTGGACTATACCTATGCCAACTTTACCATGCCGATTCTGCGCGAGGTTTATGCCGGCGAAATCGCCGCCCGCGCCGGCACCTGGGAGCCGCAGCCCGACCCGGTCATCCCGGCCCAGCCGGACGACACGCCGTCCCCCTCGGATGAAGACGTCCCCGCTGCCCCGGATGACGCCCCAACGGACAGCGGCACAACGAACGGCGGCGCAGCGGACGGCGCCGACCCGGGCAGCGGCCCAGACAGCTCCCAGCCCACCGACACCCAGCCTGCCGCGCCGGACGACACGCCGTCCCCCTCGGACGAGGATCTCCCCGCCGTACCGGAGGACGCCCCAACAGACGGGCAGGCGGGCGGCCTGCCCTGGTATGGGTGGCTGCTGATCGGAATCGCCGCCGTGCTGGTTTTATACGCCATGGGCTATCTGATCCATAACTTCACCCGGCCTCTGCGGCGCAGGCGCCGCAGTCAGCGGTCCTGATGTTCAGGACCCTTTTGACAAATTCCCTGCGCACAGCCAAAGATCCGGCAGGGTCTTTGGCTGTGTTTTGCCGTTTCCGCCGGAGCGGCCTGCTCCGGCGCTGTT
>CACXCV010000027.1 GCA_902766215.1 Oscillospiraceae bacterium | reverse complement strand
TGGGGCTGGAGGCCGTGGGCGGTCAGGTGCTGGTGGTCAGCCAGTTCACCCTCTTCGGCGACACGAAAAAGGGCCGGCGGCCCAGCTTTGTCCGCGCTGCCGGGCCGGAGCTCGCCGTCCCGCTCTATGAGCAGTTTCTGTCCGAGTGCGCTGCGCTGGGCTATCCGCCCCAGCACGGCGAGTTTGGCGCGGACATGCAGGTACGCAGCCAGAACGACGGCCCGGTGACGCTGATTCTCGACACGGAGGAATGGGTATGAACTACCGCCTTTTGCAGCCCGGCCCCATGGCCGCCTGCTGCTATCTGGTCTGGGACGGGCAGACGGGCAGCGCCGTGCTGATCGACCCCGGCGCGGGCGCGGACGCGCTGCGCCGCACGCTGGACACGGCCGGCCTGCGCCTGCGGCACATCTTCCTCACGCACCTGCACTATGACCACATCGGCGCGGTGGACGCCCTGCGGGACGGCGAGGTGCGCGTGTGGCTCTGCCGCCGCGAGCTGGAAAACGACACGCGCATCAGCCACGGGCTGATGGATCTGTCGCTGCCGCTGTGCTTCTATGACGAGGGCGACGAGATTACCGTGGACAGCCTGCGCTTTGCCGTGCTGGCCACGCCGGGACACACGCCCGGCTCGGTCTGCCTGCGCTGCGGCGGGCTACTGTTTACCGGCGACACGCTCATTGCCGGCAGCTGCGGGCGGGTGGACTTTCCCGGCGGCAGCGGGGCGGACATGCTGGCCTCGCTGCGCCGTCTGGCCGCGCTGGACGGCAGCCTGACGGTGCTGTCCGGTCACGCGGCTCCCACCACGCTGGCGCACGAGCGCCAGACCAATCCTTTCATGCTGGAGGCGCTGCGATGAAGCTCTATCTGCGTGGACACGACTGCCGCTATGCCATGGAGCAGCTGCAGCTGAGCCTGTTTCCCGGCGAGCCGTCTTCTGTGGCGGAGCCGGGCGAACTGCCCGCCCCGGGCGAGGATCTTGCTATTTCCCAGCTCAGCGCCGGCCGGCAGTGGCTCACCGCCGTGACCGCCATCACCCTGCACGGGCAGACCCACCGGGTGGCCCGTCGCATCCCCCTGACCGATGACGAGCGGCTGCGCCGCCGCCTGCTGCAAGGCTGCTATTACGACTGTGCGCTGCGCTTTCTGCCCCAGGCGCCCGCCTGGGGCGCCCTGTCCGGCGTGCGCCCCACCAAGCTGGTCACCGCCGCACTGCTGGAGGGCCGCTCGCGGGACGAGGCCGGGCGCGAGCTGCGGCAGGTCTACCGCGTCAGCCCACAGCGGGCCGAGTTGGCGCTGGACTGCGGCGAGGCCTCGGTCCGTGCCCTGGCGCGCACCACGCCGGAGGAGCTGTCGGTCTATGTAGGCATCCCCTTCTGCCCCACCCGCTGCGTCTATTGCAGCTTTATCTCCCGCTCCTGCGAGCACGAGCGGCACACCCTGGGACAGTACCTTCAGGCCCTGCTGGACGAAATTGACTACACCGGCCGGCTGCTGCGCCGCAGCGGGCGGCGGATCAGCACGGTCTATTTCGGCGGCGGCACACCCACTACACTGGACGCCGGCCAGATGGAGCAGCTGATGGCCGCGCTGGAGCGCGCCTTTGACCTGTCGCACCGGCTGGAATACACCATTGAGGGCGGCCGGCCCGACACCCTCAGCGCCGAAAAGCTGCGCCTGATGCGCCGCATGGGCGCCGACCGCATGAGCATCAATCCCCAGAGCATGAACGACCATGTGCTGACCCTGGCCGGGCGGCAGCACACCGCCGCCATGGTGGAGCAGGCCGTGGCCCAGGCCCGCGAGGCCGGCTTTGCCGAGCTGAACATGGATCTGATCGCCGGCCTGCCGGGCGACAGCTTCGATTCCTTTGCCCAGTCGCTGGAGCGGGTGCTGGCCCTGCGGCCGGAGAACATCACCGTTCACACCCTGGCGCTGAAAAAAGCCGCCGCCCTGTACGAGCGGCGCGAGGGTCTGCCCCCGGTGGAGACCGTGGCGCAGATGGTCGGCTGGGCCTGGCAGACGCTGCGCCGGCAGGGCTATGTGCCCTATTATCTCTACCGGCAGAAGTATATGTCCGGCAGCTTTGAAAACATTGGCTGGTGCATACCCGGCCACGAATGTCTGTACAATATTTATATGATGGAAGAGCAGCAGAGCATCCTGGCCCTGGGCGGCGGCGGCATCACCAAGCTGGTGAAGGACGGCCGCATCGAGCGCTGGAACGGGCCGAAGGACCCGCTGCAATATCTCTCGCGCCCGGAGGAGCTGCGGCGGAAAAAGGATGAATTTTTCGCCGCGTTGGGCAGATAACATAGTAAGGAGTTTACGCCATGGCCGCATTCGATTTGCAGACAATGAACCGGCTTGCCGCCGCCGATCCGGCGGCGCTGATCGCCCAGGGCGACGCGGACTATCGCCGCAAAGTGCAGCAGGCCGCGCAGGCTGTAGCCGCCCGCCTGAAGGAAAACCCGGTGGTGCTGCTCTCCGGCCCCTCCAGCTCGGGCAAGACCACCACGGCCGGCAAGCTGGCCGGCCAGCTGGAGCAGATGGGCGTGCGGACGCACACCGTCTCGCTGGACGACTATTATCTCTCCCGCGACACCGGCAACTATCCCCGCACGCCGGACGGCCAGCCGGACTACGAGTCGCCGCTGTGCCTGGACATTCCGCTGCTGAACCGGCATCTGGAGCAGCTGGCCCGGGGCGAGGAGGTGCTGGTTCCGCACTTTTTGTTCGACCGGCAGATCCGCGACCCGGAGCACGTCACGCCCCTGCGGCTGGGCCGGGACGAGGCTGTGATCTTTGAGGGGATCCATGCCCTGAGCGACCTGTTCTTCCACCCGGAGATTCATCCGGAGCCGACCGGCATCTACATCAGCGCCCTGAGCGACCTCTGCTGCGGGGACGAGGTTGTCATCCCCCACCTGCTGACGCGCTATCTGCGCCGGACGGTGCGCGAC
>CACXCV010000026.1 GCA_902766215.1 Oscillospiraceae bacterium | reverse complement strand
GACACCAGCGAGCCGACGCTGCGGCGCTGAATCTCGCCCTTCATGGGGGCATAGCTGTCCAGCACGGAGGAGAGAATGCCCTCGCCGCGGGTATCAGTCAAAAACTCGTTGCGATAGCCAAACAGGCCGCGGGACGGAATCAGATACTCCACGCGCATGCGGCTGCCCATGGGATGCATCTCCACCAGCTCGCCCCTGCGGGAGCCGAGCTTTTCCATCACGGCGCCCACGGATTCCTCCGGCACGTCGGCCACCACGCGCTCGATCGGCTCGCAGAGCTTGCCGTCGATCTCCTGCGTCAGCACGCGGGGGGTGGATACCTGGAACTCATATCCTTCGCGGCGCATGGTCTCAATGAGGATGGACAGGTGCATTTCGCCGCGGCCGGCCACATTGAACGAGTCGGTGCCCACCTCGGTCACCTTCAGGGAGACGTCCTTCAGCAGCTCCTTCTGCAGGCGGTCGCGCAGGTTGCGCGAGGTGACAAACTTGCCCTCGCGGCCGGCAAAGGGCGAGTCGTTAATGGAGAAGGTCATCTCGATGGTGGGCGGTGAAATCTTGACAAAGGGCAGCGCCTCCACCACATCGGGCTGACAGATGGTGCGGCCGATGGTAATGTCGGCAATGCCGGAGAAGGCGACAATCTCGCCCGCCGCGGCCGACTCTACCGGCACCTTGTTCAGGCCGTCAAATTCGTAGAGCGTGACCACCTTGGCCTTCTGGCGGAAGGACGGGTCGTGATAGTCGCAGACCATCACTTCCTGGTTGGCGCGGATCACGCCGCGCTCCACGCGGCCCACGGCAATCCGGCCCACATAGTCGTTATAGTCGATGGAGCTGACCAGCAGCTGCAACGGCCCCTCGGTGTCGCCGGTGGGCGCGGGGATATAGTTAACAATGGTGTCAAACAGGGGACGCAGATCCGTGCCCACGTCGTGGGGGCCATAAGAACTGATGCCCTGGCGGGCCGAGCAGAAGATGGTGGGCGAGTCAAACTGCTCCTCGGTGGCGTCCAGCTCCAGCAGCAGTTCCAGCACCTCGTCGACCACCTCGTCCACGCGGGCGTCGGGCCGGTCGATTTTGTTTACCACCACAATGACCTTGTGCCCCAGCTCCAGCGCCTTCTGCAGCACAAAGCGGGTCTGCGGCATGGGTCCCTCGGCCGCGTCAACCAGCAGCAGCACGCCGTTGACCATTTTCAGGATACGCTCCACCTCGCCGCCAAAGTCGGCATGGCCCGGGGTATCAACAATGTTGATCTTGGTGTTGCCATAGTGTACCGCCGTGTTTTTTGCCAGAATGGTAATGCCGCGCTCGCGCTCGAGATCGTTGGAATCCATCACGCGGTCGACCACCGCCTGGTTTTCGCGCCACACGCCGGACTGCTTGAGCATCTCATCCACCAGCGTGGTTTTTCCGTGGTCAACATGGGCAATAATGGCAATATTCCGAATGTTTTCCTGATTCATGGGTATCGTTCCCTTCTGTAAACATCTCAGCTAAAAGCATATTTTAGCATGGCTGTTTCTCCGGCACAAGATACAAATATTCCAAACTGTGCTGGATTTTTCAGGGTGTTCTTGTTGCAGAGGCATGAACGCCGCCGCAGACGCCGCCATACAAGGCTACAATTTTCAACTGATTCCCCTTTTGGCGGGCATTCATTCGAAAAACGTATCCTCTGGAAACGAACAATCTGGACTTTTAATCAACAACCTGCTATGATTTGGTCAGCGTTTTCTTGCCTACGGCCAGGGCAAAAATCCGCATTCCGCATTTTTATCTATCTTTATTATAAGGAGGTACAAACCATGAAGCGTTTCTTTGGCCTGCTCCTGGCTCTGACGCTGCTGCTGTCGCTGTGCGCCTGCGCCAGCACCCCCGCAGCCACCGACACCAAGGAGCCAACTCCTGCAGAAGACACCAACACGCCGGAGCAGGACACGACCACTGATGACAAAACCAATGACACCACCGGCGACACCACCGGCGACACCACCGGCGACGCAGTTGCCGACGACCTCTACGAAGGCGTCAAGCTGCCCCTGACGGACGAAACCGTCACCTTTACCTATTTCCGAAACTATATTGACTCCAACTACAACCAGCTCCAGATGGATTTTGACGATGCGCTGGGCTTTCAGGTTGCCGAGCAGCTGACCAACGTCCACATTGACTGGCAGCTGGTTACTGACTTTGACACCCAGTTCAACCTGATGGTTGCCTCCGGCGACTATCCCGACGCCGCTTCCTCCTGGACCGCCTCCACCTTCGGCGTGCAGCTGAACGTGCTGGAGGACAACGGTGTTGTGCTGGATCTGACCGATCTGATTGAAACCTATGCCCCGCATTATCAGGCCCTGCGTCTGTCCGACGAGAGCGTCCGCCGCGATACCATGACCGACGACGGCAAGCTGGTCGGCATCTACAACATCGAGGATCCGGTTCACGTGTCCTGGATGGGCCCCGTCGCCCGCAAGGACTGGGTCGAAGAGTGGGGCGGCGGCACCATTGAGACCTATGACGACTGGGAGAACTATCTGCAGTGGTCCGTTGACAACAAGCAGCCCTATTCCTCTCCGTTCGTTCTGGGCGCCGACGGCATCATGAACTCCTATCTGCTGGCCGGCTTTGACCTTTACATTGACTGGATCGTCCGCGACGGTCAGGTGGTCTATTGCCCCACCGACCCCGCATTCAAGGATTTTGTCACGCTGCTGCACGACTGGCATGAAAAGGGCTTTATCACCGACGCCAACTTCAGCGGTACCCGGATCCCCTTCGACGACTATGCCTGCGGCGGCGCGGCCATGATGACCGCCATGCCCAGCTGGTTTGACATGCTGGAGGGTCTGTCCGGCGACGATCAGGCCACCTTTACCGCCGTGCAGTGCCCGGTGAAGAACCGCGGCGACAAGCGCATCGTCGAGGACCGCTGCTCCTGGGAGACCCGCCTGGAGGGCCTGGCTGCCTATATCTTTGCGGACTGCGAGAACCCCGAGCTGCTGGTGCAGTGGCACGACTTCTTCTTCACCCGCGGCGGCAGTCTGCTGGCCGATTACGGTGTTGAGGGCGTCAGCTATGAATTCGACGAAAACGGCGATCCCGTCTTCTCCGAGGCCGTAACCAACGCGCCCGACGGCATTGCCTTCAACACCACGTGGCTGCGCTACATCTTCGACCAGATTCCGCACCGCTATGACTGGCTGCGCGAGGTTCGCGGCATTATGAACGAAGACGGCCTTGCCTGCTATGACATCTGGGACGGCAACTTTGAGAACCAGCTCACCTTCCCGCAGTATATTTCCCGCACGCCGGAGGAGGGCGAGGAATATGCCTCCATCATGAGCGACATCAACACCTATCTGGAAGAGAACGTCTCCAAAATGTGCATGGGCGACATCCCCATGAGCGAGTGGGACAACTTCATTGCGAAATTTGACCAGATGAACATCGACCGCGCCCGCGAGATTCAGCAGGCCGCTTACGATCGCTACATCGCCCGCTAAGTCTCTTTCCTAAAAAGAATTCTGCTGCCTGATCCGCTAGGGATAAACGGCTCGCGTTTTGGCCGAAATCGGGTGCTGTAATCCACACTGTCACAGGCAAGCACACAGCCCGCCATATGCGCAGCATATGGCGGGCTGATTTTGTCAAGCAGGGCGCGCTGCATCCGGCAGCGCGCCCTGTCATGGTTATTGTCCTGTCAGAAAAGGATTACAGCGTCTCCACCGCGGCCTTTTCCGCCGCCAGCCCCTTGACAAAGCGGGCGGTAAAGGCGTTGAAGCCCGCCACATCCTCGGGATCCGGCTCCTGTGTGGTGCCGGTCATGCCGGCAAAGACCTCGTCGGCCAGATAGTCGTCCAGGCTCTGGCCCGGCTTGCGCCACATGCGATAGCCTGCCAGCACCGCCATGCCCCAGGCGCCGCCCTCGCCGGCCGTCTCCATGACGGTCACAGGCGCGTTGATGGCCGCGGCCAGCATCTTTTGACCCACCACTGGCGTCTTGAAATAGCCGCCGTGGCCATAGATGGTGTCGATTGCCACACCCTCCTGATACAGCAGATCCATGCCGGTCTTGAGCGTGGCCAGCGCAGTCATCAGCTGGGTGCGCATGAAGTTGTTCAGCGTCAGCTGGTGGCCCGGCTGCCGGACGAACAGCGGGCGGCCCTCGCTCAGGCCAGTCACCTGCTCGCCGGAGTCATAGTTATAGCTCATCAGGCCGCCACCGTCCTTCTCGCCGCTCAGCGCGGCCTCGAACAGGGTGGTGTACAGCTTGTTGGTGTCCACCTCCAGGCCGCAGGCAGCGGCGAACTGGCGGAACAGGCCCGCCCAGGCGTTCAGGTCGCTGGTGCAGTTGTTGCAGTGAACCATGGCGACCAGCTTGCCCGTGGGGGTGCAGACCAGGTCAATCTCCTGATGGACGCTGGCCAGCGGCTTTTCCAGCACCACCATGGAGAAGCAGGACGTGCCGGCGGACACGTTGCCCGTGCGGGGCGCGATGCTGTTGGTGGCCACCATGCCGGTCTCTGCGTCGCCCTCGGGCGGGCAGAAGGGGATGCCGGCCTGCAGCGTGCCGGTGGGATCCAGCAGCCGGGCGCCTGCCTCGGTCAGCGAGCCGGCGTCGTCGCCCGCCATGAGGATGGTAGGCAGGATGTCGATCAGCTTCCACGGGAAGTTGTACTTGGCCACGCGGGCGTTGAACTTTTCCACCATCGCCGCGTCATACTGGCAGGTGGCGGGGTCCACCGGGAACATGCCGGAGCCTTCGCCCACGCCAAGAACCTTGCGCCCGGTCAGCTGCCAGTGGACATAGCCCTCCAGCGTGGTCAAAAAGCGGATCTGCGACACGTGATCCTCGCCGTTGAGGATGGCCTGATCCAGATGGGCGATGCTCCAGCGCTCGGGGATGTTCTGCCCGAACAGCTCGGTCAGCTCGCCGGCGGCCTGGGCCGTCATGCTGTTGCGCCAGGTGCGGAACTCGGCCAGCTGCTTGCCCTCGCCGTCGAAGGGCAGATAGCCGTGCATCATGGCAGACAGGCCAATGCTGCCGATGGTGGTCAGCTTCAGGCCATACTGGGCCTCCACCTGGCGGGCCAGGTCGGCATAGCTGTCCTGAATGCCGTTCCAGATGGCGTCCAGCGAATAGGTCCAGATGCCGTTGACCAGCTGGTTCTCCCAGCCGTGGCCGCCGATGGCCAGCACGGAATGATCCGGCCCGATAAGGACCGACTTGATACGGGTAGAGCCAAATTCGATGCCCAGGGCGGTTTTGCCGCTGGAAATCCAGGATTTGATCTGCGCGTCATTCATATAGATTTCCTCCTCATGCCGCGTTGATGGCCAGCAGCGGCCCGCGCGGCGGTATCATCTTCATGATATCGCCTGCCGGAGTGCCTGTCAAGGGCTTTCTTCCCATCCAGGCATACCATTTCTCCCCGCCGCGCCGGAATGCATATAGATGTTCTGTACTCTTTTCATTTTTGCCCGGATATGGTATGATGGTCACACCATCAGGAGAGAAGGTCGCGCATGTACGAAACGCACATTTTTCTGGACTTTGAAATGAACCCCATTCCCCGCCAGTTCCACGAGGCGCGCGAGCTGTGCCGGGCGGAGATCTGCGAGATCGGCGCCGTCAAGCTCGGGCCGGACTATCAGCTTCTCGACCGGTACAGCCGCTTTGTCAAGCCGTCGTATGCGCCCATTGCGCCGCATATCACCAACCTGACCGGCATCACCGACACCGACGTGGCCGATGCGCCCGCCTTTGCCGAAGCCATGGACGACTTTGCCGCCTGGATCGGCGACCGGCCCGGGCGGGTCTATTCCTGGAGCATGAGCGACTGGTATCAGCTGGACGACGAAAGCTATTTAAAGGAATACCCCCTGCCCTGGCAGCTGCGGCAGCGCTGGATGGACTTTCAGGCGGTGTACACCCGGCTGATCGGCCTGTCCGGGGCGCACCCTCTCTCGCTGAAATACGCCATCGGCGCGGTGGAGCAGTCCTTCGACGGCAGCGCCCACCGGGCAGTGGATGACGCAGCCAACTCTGCCGAGCTGCTGCGCATGGTCAAGGCCGGCCGCCTGGATGAGCACGCCGCCGTGATCCGCGCGGCCCTGCGCCCGCAGAAGGAGCAGTCCACCATGGGCGAGGCGCTGAAAGATCAGCTGGCCGCCTGGAAGCAGCAGCACGGCGAATAATTCAGCGCAGCCGCTCGGCCGCCTCGACCACGTGGCGCACCAGCACCGAGGTGGTCACGGTGCCCACGCCGCCGGGGACGGGCGTGATGGCCTCCACCACAGGCTCCGCCGCGGCAAAGTCCACGTCGCCGCTCAGGCGCCCCTCTGCGTCCACATGGATGCCCACGTCCACCACAATCTGGCCCGGGCGCAGGCACGAGGCCCCAATGGCCGCCCGGCGGCCCATGGCCACCACCAGCACATCCGCCTCCCGGCAGACCGCCGGGAGGTTTTTTGTCCGCGAGTTGCACATGGTCACCGTGGCGTTCTCCCGGTCGAGGAGCATCGCCGCCGGCTTGCCCACCACCAGGCTGCGGCCCACCACCGTGACCCGCGCCCCGCTGAGGGGAACCTGATAGTGCCGCAGAATCTCCAGACAGGCCTGCGCCGTGCAGGGGGCAAAGCCCGCCCCGGTGTTGGCAAACACCCCCGCCAGCGAGGCGTCGGTCACGCCGTCCACGTCCTTGGCCGGGCACAGAGCGGCGCGGACGGCCGCCTCGTCCATATGCCGGGGCAGTGGGCGGAACAGCAGGCAGCCGTGCAGCGCCGGGTCCCGGTTCACCCGCGCAATGACTTCCTCCAGCGCAGCCTGGGGCGCATCCTCCGGCAGCAGAAAGCGCCGCACGGCCACGCCCACCTTTTCACACCGGCGGATGACGCCTGTCTCATAGGACAGGTCGTCCTCCCGGGCGCCCACCCGGACAACGGCCAGCGCGGGCCGCACGCCCTGCTGGATCAGCGCCTGACACCGGGCCGCCGTTTCGCGGTTCATAGCCGTCACCACGGGCGTGCCTTTCAAAATGATCGCCATGGGTTCTCCCTCCTCCTATTTCCGCAGCCGCGCGGTCACCTGCTCATACACCCGGTCGGCCAGCGGGATATACTGCGCCAGCAGCGCGTCGGTCTCCCGCTCGCAGGCGGCGGCATGCGTCCGGTCCGCCATGGCCCGGGTGTTGATATACACGTTCAGCGCCGCGCCCTGCATGGCTCCGCGGCAGAGCGCCGCGGCCACGCCCGCGTCAGAGATGGCCAGGGCACTGCCCTTGGCCGCATATTGCTCGATCAGTTCCAGCGCCTGCCCGGTCGCGCGCAGAATCTCCAGCGGCGTCCGGCAGGCCGCGTGCAGCGCCTGCTCCATCACCGCCGCCTTGCGGGCCTGCTCCTCCGGCGTGGCCCTGGGCAGGCCATAGGCCTGCGCCAGAGGGGCAAAGGCCTCGGCATCGGCCTGTACCAGCCCCAGCAGCCGGCGGCGCAGTGTTTCCGCCCGGGCGTTCAGCGCCTGAATGTCCGCCTCCACGGCGGCATATTTCTTCTTGCCGACGGTCAGGCTGCCCACCATGTTGCCCAGCGCCACGCCCAGCGCCGCAGCCAGGGCCGATGCCCCACCCCCGCCGGGCACCGCCTCGCGCGAGGCCAGCGCGGCGGCAAAGTCCTCACAGCTGTATTGCGTCAATGCTTCCATAGGCTCTCTCCTCCGTAATTACCGCATCCATCGCCCGGTCGTGCGGCTCGGCCGCCGCACGGGGCACCTGCTGGCAGGCATAGGCCACCGCCCAGCAGGCCGCCCCCGTACACCGGGGCAAAAACCGGTCATAATATCCGCCGCCCATGCCCACCCGACGGCCCTGGGCGTCAAAGGCCGTGCAGGGCACCAGCACCAGCGACAGGCGCTCCGGCGGCCACTGCACCGCCCGGGTCAGGATGGGGGCGCGGATGCCATAGCGCCCGGTCTCCCAGGCGCTGTCGTCCAATGGTTCCGCCGCCGCCATGCTGTGTCCCGGCAGGCACACCGGCCAGGCCACGTGCTTTCCTTCGCGCCGGGCCTGCGCCGCCAGCGCGGACAGATTCACCTCGCCGTTTGCCGCCGCATAGAGCAGAATGCATGCCGCCCGGCGATAGGTCCCGGTGGCGGCGATGCGCGCACAGATGGCAGCGTCCGCCGCCGCCCGCTGCACTGGGTTCAGCGCCTGCCGGGCGGCGATGCCCTGCCTCCGCTGATCCTGCTTGCACTGCTGCATATCTGCCCCTCCTGTCAGGTTCTTTGGCTCCATTTTATCAGCAGCAGGAGAGAAAGGCAAGCAAAATGTCTTCTTCAAAAAGACATTTGAGCACATGTCATAAGCACATTGATGAAAACCCGCACCCCTTTGGCAGTTCCATGCCTTGCCGCCGGACAGAATCTCTGCTATAATCGAGTCAACCAAATCACGCCGTACAGCGGGAGGTATTACCATGTATCAAGAAATGATGGACAGCATCGGCCTTGTCCAGACCGTCGATCCCGACGTTGCCGCCGCCATGGGCCGGGAGCTGGTTCGCCAGCGCCAGAACATTGAGCTGATTGCCAGCGAAAACATTGTCTCCCCGGCGGTGATGGCCGCCATGGGCAGCGTGCTCACCAACAAATATGCCGAGGGACTGCCCGGCAAGCGATATTATGGCGGCTGCGAGTTTGTCGACCAGGTAGAGCGCATTGCCATCGAGCGGGCCTGCCGCCTCTTCGGCGCCAAATACGCCAACGTACAGCCCCACTCGGGCGCACAGGCCAACTTGGCCGTCTATTTTGCCCTGCTGGAGCTGGGCGACGTGGTGCTGGGCATGGACCTGTCTCAGGGCGGACACCTGACCCACGGCTCGCCAGTCAACATGTCCGGCAAGAACTATACCTTCTATTCTTACGGCGTGGGCGACGACGGGCGCATCGACTATGACGCGCTGGCCAAGCAGGTGCGCAAGCTGCGGCCCAAACTGCTGGTAGCCGGCGCCTCGGCCTATCCCCGGGCCATCGACTTTGCCAAGCTGGCAGAGATCGCCCACGGCTATGGGGCCTATCTGATGGTGGACATGGCGCACATTGCCGGCCTGGTGGCCGGCGGCCAGCACCAGAATCCCGTGCCCTATGCCGATGTGGTCACCACCACCACGCACAAGACGCTTCGCGGGCCCCGCGGCGGCCT
>CACXCV010000025.1 GCA_902766215.1 Oscillospiraceae bacterium | reverse complement strand
GCCTATCTGGACGAAAAAGCTGCCAAAAAGGCCTATTATCTCAGCCTGCACTGACATTTTCCGCATACAGCAGCACTGCGCGGCCATCGGGAAACTCCGACGGCCGCGCAGTGGGTTTATCATGCGATCATTCTGCCTCTGGCGCAGCCAGCAGCCGCGCAATGGCGGCGCGCAGCTCCTCGCAGCCGGTGCCCTTCTCCGCCGAGAACGGAATCAGCGGCACCGACTCCGGCAGGCTCAGCGTCTGGCGGATCAGCTCCAGCGACGGGGCAATCTGGCTGGGCTTCAGCTTGTCCAGCTTGTTGGCCACCACGAGATAGGGGCAGGCGGCGTCCAGAAACCAGCGGCTCATGGTCAGGTCGTTCTCCGTGGGCTTGTGCCGCGCATCGACAATCTGCACGCCCAGGGTAATCAGGCCCGAGGCAAAATAGCCCTCCATCAGCCGCGCCCAGCGCGCCTTTTCTGCCTGCGAAACTTTGGCGTAGCCATAGCCCGGCAGATCGACCAGGTAGAACGTCTCGTCCACCAGAAAATAGTTGATCTGCGTGGTTTTGCCCGGTGCACTGCCCACGCGGGCCAGGTTCTTCTGGCTTGTCAGCGCGTTGATCACCGACGACTTGCCCACGTTGGACCGGCCGGCCATGGCCACCTGCGGCAGCGCGTCACGCAGAAAGCTCTCCGTGCTGCCGGCCGAGCGCAGATAGGATGTTTTTCGATAGTTGATCATGTCACTGCTCCAGTCGTTTGCGGCGCGCGGGCGCCTGGGTGGGCGACAGCGGCAGGGCCGCCGCTTTGTCCTCCTTCTGGTCCTCGGCGGGAGCTGCCTCGTGCCTGGCCGGGGCCTCCAGCGCGGCACAGGCGCCAAAGTCCAGCGCGTATTCAATCACCGCGTCCACCTGGCTGACCGAGACAAAGTTCAGCGCCTTGCGCACCAGCGGGTCGATCTCCTCCAGGTCCGGCTCGTTGTCCGCGGGGATGATCACGGTTTTGATGCCGTGCCGCAGGGCGGCCATGGTCTTCTCGCGCAGGCCGCCGATAGGCAGCACGCGCCCGCGGATGGAGATCTCGCCGGTCATGGCCAGCTCGCGCCGGACGGTGGCGCCCGACAGGGCCGATACCATGGCCGTGGTGATGGTCACGCCCGCCGAGGGGCCGTCCTTGGGCACGGCGCCCGCCGGGAAATGAACGTGGATATCCTTGGTCTTATAAAAGTCCTCAGGGATGTGGAAGCGCCGCGCACGGGTGCGGATATAGCTCTGTGCCAGCTGCACGGATTCCTTCATCACTTCGCCCAGGTTGCCGGTGCAGATCAGCTTGCCGCTGCCGTCCATGACGGTACACTCGACCTCCAGCGTCTCGCCGCCCACGGCCGTCCAGGCCAGGCCCGTGACGATGCCCACGCGCTCGGTGCTCAGGTGGTCCGGGTGGAACTTCCGCACGCCCAGGAAGGCGTCCAGATTACTGCCGCTGACGCTGATACGCTTGGTCTGCGGGTTTTCCACCAGCTGCAGCGCCGCCCGGCGGCAGAGGGTCCCCACCTCACGCTCCAGCGAACGCACGCCGGATTCGCGGGTATAGCCGTCGATCATCTCACGCAAGGCGGTGTCGGACACGCGCAGCGCGCCCTTGGGGATGCCCGCCTTTTCCATCTGCCGCGGCAGCAGATATTTTTTGCCGATGACCACCTTTTCCTCATCGGTATAGCTGGGCAGCTCGATGACCTCCATGCGGTCGAGCAGTGCCCGGGGAATGGTGTCGGTGGTGTTGGCCGTGGTGATGAAGAAAACCTCGCTGAGGTCAAAGGGAATTTCGAGATAGTGGTCGCGGAAGGTGCTGTTCTGGGCGCTGTCCAGCACCTCCAGCAGGGCGCTGGAGGGGTCGCCGCGATAGTCGCTGCCCAGCTTGTCAATTTCGTCAAAGAGCAGCAGGGCGTTTTTGCTGCCGGCCTGACGGATGGCGCTGATCACCCGGCCGGGCATGGCGCCGATATAGGTCTTGCGGTGGCCGCGGATATCCGCCTCGTCATGCACGCCGCCCAGAGCCACCCGCGCCAGGTTCCGCCCCGTCGCCCGGGCGATGGACATGGCCACCGAGGTCTTGCCCACGCCGGGAGGGCCCACCAGGCACAGAATCTGCCCGCGCTGCTCCGGGGCCAGCTGGCGCACCGCCAGCGACTCCAGCACGCGCTTTTTCACCTTTTCCAGGCCATAGTGGTCGGCGTCAAGGATCCGCCGCGCCGCTTTCACGTCCAGACGCTCCTTGGTGCGGGTGTTCCACGGCAGCTCCAGGCACACATCCAGATAGCTGCGGATCACCGCCGCCTCAGACGAGCCGGACGGCTGCTTCTGCAGGCGGCTGACCTCCTTGAGCAGCTTCTGCTCGGTTTCCGGCTCCAGCTTCAGCGCGCGGATGCGGGAAATATAGGCCTCTGCCTCGCCCTCCTCGTCGTCCTCGCCCAGCTCGCTGCGCAGCACCTTCATCTGCTCGCGCAGATAGTATTCCCGCTGGGACTGGCCGACGGCGGCCTGGACCTTTTCCTGCAGGTCGTGCTCGATGCGCAGCACCTCCAGCTCCCGGGCCAGCATGCGCGTAACCAGCTCCAGCCGGCGCTGGACGTTCAGCTCCTGCAGGGCCTTCTGCTTGGCGGCATAGGGCGCGGCAATGTTCTGGGCAATGAAGTCGGCGGCAAAGCCCGGGTCGGTGTTGGTCACCAGGCGAAGCATCTGCTCCGGCCCCAGCTTGGCGCCCAGCTCGGTATATTCGTCAAACATGCTCAGCAGGCTGCGCAGCATGGCCTCCACCCGCGGGGTGTCGCGGGCCGGCAGGCTTTCCATGCTCTCCACGCGGCCATACAGAAACGGCTCGCTGCGCTGCAGCTCGACAATGTGTCCGCGCTGGCGGCCCTCCACCAGGATGCGCACCGTGTCGCCGGGCAGCTTGAGCATCTGGCGGATGTGGCAGATGCAGCCCACGTCGTACAGGCCGTCCAGCGCCGGGTCGTCAACAGAGATGTCCTTCTGGGTCACCAGAAAGATCTCCTGTCCGTGGCTCATGGCCTCGTCCAGGGCCAGCACCGACTTTTCGCGCCCCACGTCAAAGTGGGCCAGCATGCCCGGAAAAACCACCAGCCCCCGCAGGGCCAGCACCGGCAGCTGTGCCGAAAGCAGAATTTCGTTCATCATATAAATCCCTTCTTCCTCGTTTCAGCAGGATGGATACAAGCAGCCGCACAGGGGCGACCCGTGCGGCTGCATTCTTTCAGGAAACCTGGGTGTTGCGGTGCGTGCCGCGGCTGATAGCCTGGCGCGGGTGCTCGGCATCGCGCTCGATCAGGGGCTGCTCCCCATCCTCGACGCAGGCGCGGGTAACGGTCACCTTTTTGATCGTCAGATCCGACGGAATGTCGTACATGATCTGCGTCATCAGGCCCTCCATCACGGTGCGCAGGCCGCGGGCGCCAATCTCGCGCTCGCGGGCGCGGCGGGCAATGGCCTCCATGGCCTCCGGCTCGAACACCAGCTCAACGCCGTCATAGCCCAGCAGCTGCGTGTATTGCTTGCACAGGGCGTTTTTCGGCTCGGTCAGGATGCGGACCATATCCTCGTCCGTCAGGCTGCGCAGGCTGGTGATAACCGGCATGCGGCCCACCAGCTCGGGGATGATGCCAAACTTCAGCAGGTCGTGGGGCTGAACCTGGCGGAACAGCTCGCCCACGTCGCGGTCGTTCTTCTTGGTGATTTCCGCGCCGAAGCCGATGCTGCTGCGCTGGGTACGGCTTTCGATGATCTTGTCCAAACCGTCGAACGCGCCGCCGCAGATGAAGAGGATGTTGGTCGTGTCGATGGGGATAAACTCCTGCTGGGGGTGCTTGCGTCCGCCCTGGGGCGGAACGTTCGCCACGGTGCCCTCCAGGATCTTCAGCAGCGCCTGCTGTACGCCTTCGCCGCTGACGTCACGGGTGATGGAGGTATTCTCGCTCTTGCGCGCGATTTTGTCCATCTCGTCGATATAGATGATGCCGCGCTGGGCGCGCTCGACATCAAAGTCTGCCGCCTGCAGCAGGCGCAGCAGAATGTTCTCCACGTCCTCGCCCACATAGCCGGCCTCGGTCAGGGTGGTGGCGTCGGCAATGGCAAAGGGCACGTCCAACAGCCGGGCCAGCGTCTGGGCAAACAGCGTTTTGCCCGTGCCGGTGGGGCCGATGAGCAGGATGTTGCTCTTCTGCAGCTCGACCTCGGAGCCGGTGGAGAAATAGATGCGTTTATAATGGTTGTATACCGCCACCGACAGAGCGACCTTGGCCTCGTCCTGGCCAATGATATAACCGTCCATATAGGCCTTGATCTCCTGCGGCGTGGGCAGATGATCGGGCATCTCCAGCTCCTGGGGCGCATGCTCAAAGATCTCGTCGGCCAGGATGCTGTTGCACAGCTCGACGCATTCGTTGCAGATATACACATTGGGGCCTGCGATGATCCGCTCGACCTGTTCTTGGCGTTTGCCGCAGAACGAGCAGCGGATTGACCCGTCTTTTGTGGGCATAGCATGCCCTCCTCTCTGTCAGGGAAGCCTTCAGCGGCTGGTAATGACCTTGTCGATCAGGCCATAGGCCACTGCTTCGTCGGCGGACATGAAGTTGTCGCGCTCGCAATCGGCAGTAACCACCTCTACCGGCTTGCCGGTGTTGGAGGCCATAATCTGGTTGATCCGCTGCTTGATTGTCTCCAGCCGCTTGAGATGAATGGCCATGTCAGTCACCTGTCCCTGCGTCCCGGCGGAGGGCTGGTGGATCATAATCTCGGCGTTGGGCAGCGAAAAGCGCTTGCCCTTGGCGCCGGAGGAGAGCAGAAACGCGCCCATGCTGGCCGCCATGCCGATGCAGATGGTGCTCACATCGCACTTGATATACTGCATCGTGTCATAGATCGCCATGCCGGCCGTTACCGAACCGCCGGGGCTGTTGATGTAGAACTGGATGTCCTTGTCCGGGTCCTGGGCCTCCAGAAACAGCAGCTGCGCCACAATTAGACTGGCGGTGGTGTCGTTGACCTCTTCCGAGAGCATGACAATCCGGTCGTTCAGCAGGCGGGAAAAGATGTCATATGACCGCTCCCCGCGGCTGGTCTGCTCTACAACATAGGGTACTAAGCTCATGCGTTTACTCCTTTACATTCTGCGGTACGGCGGCGGCCGATCCGGCCGCCGATTCCGTTCCATTCATTGTAACCGCGGAGCGAAAAGCTTATTCCTCGGTTTTCTCCGCCTCGGCCGGCGCCTCGACCTTTTCGATCTTGGTGGGCACAGCGGAAGAGACGATCAGCTCGATGGCATGGTTGACCGCCACGTCGTTCTTCACGTTTTCCTCGCTGACCATTTCCTTCAGCTTGTCCAGTTCCATGCCGCTCTGCTTGGCCATCTCGTCATAGCGGGCGGCCACTTCCTCGTCGGAGACCTGAATATTTTCGGCCTTGACAACCTCTTCAAGCATCAGCTCGCTGCGGACGCGGGCCTCGGCGCTGGCGGCCATGTTCTGGCGCAGGCTCTGCTCGTTCATGCCCAGCATCTGCATATAGTCCTTGAGGGTCATGCCGCTCATGGACAGCTGATACTGGAAGTTCTGCATCATGCTGTCCAGCGAGTTTTCAATCATGGTGTGCGGCACAGTCACGGTGACGTTCTGCGCGGCGGCGGAGAGCACCGCGTTGCGGAAGGCCTCGTCCACACTCTTCTCGCGCTGCTCGGTCAGCTTCTTGCGGGTGTCGGCAACCAGCTCGTCCAGGGTGTCAAACTCGGACACGTCCTTGGCAAACTCGTCGTCCAGCGCAGGCTTGACGGTTTCCTTCACCTCGTGCACCTTGCACTGGAAGGTGGCCGGCTGGCCGGCCAGCTCAGAGGCGCCATAGTTCTCGGGGAAGACGACCTCGACTGTCTTCTCCTCGCCGGCGGAGCAGCCAACCAGCTGATCCTCAAAGCCGGGGATGAAGGAGCCGGAGCCCAGCTTCAGGCTGTGGCCCTCGCCCTTGCCGCCCTCGAAGGGAACGCCGTCCTTAAAGCCCTCGAAGTCGATGACCACGGTGTCGCCCAGCTGCGCCGGACGCTCGACGGTGGTAATACGGGCGTTACGCTCGCGCAGGCGCTCGATCTCGGCGTCAACCTCGGCATCGGTCAGCGTGGCCTCGGCCTTGGGAACCTCCAGGCCCTTATACTGGCCCAGCGTCACGGTGGGATAGACGTCGGTCTCCACCGTCAGGGTCAGCACGCCGTCGGTGGTGTCCACGGCGGTGACGGACGGGTTGCCGATGGCGTCGAGCTTTTCGCTCTCCACGGCCTCCTTGAAGGCCTCGGGGAACAGCAGGTTGATGGCGTCCTCATAGAACACGCTGGCGCCGTACATGCCCTCAACCACCTTGCGGGGGGCCTTGCCCTTGCGGAAGCCGGGCACAAAAATCTTGCCGCGGGCCTGACGATAGGCCTTTTCAATATTCTGCTCAAAGGTTTCCTTGTCGATCTCGATGACAAGCTTGGCAGTGCTGTTGTCGTTTCTTTCGCAACTCTTGATAGTCATTTCGTTTCCTCCTATAGCACAGGGCTGTCCCCTGCCGTAAACTTTATCTATTCTATCAGATATATGTGAGAATTTCCACTGTTTTTTTCGTTTTCTCACAAGGGAATGATCCCCGCGATTCTAAGAAAAACAGAATGTTTTGCACACTTCCGCTTTATTTTACAAAAGCCGCAGCGGGCGAAAGCCCAGATAGTCCGCGCTGACCATGCGATAGTCCACACCGCCGTGCAGGCCCTGCACCGCCAGCTTGTGGCTGCCGCCGTGCAGGTGGCCATAGCAGCACTGGCGCACGCCATAGCGTTCCATCAGCGCGATCAGCTCGGGGCACTCATAGCCGCGATAACGGGGCGGATAGTGCAGAAAGCAATACTTTTCCACCTCGCCGGCCGCCTTGAGGCTGGTTTCCAGCCGCCCCAGCTCCCGCCGGAAGACCTTTTCGTCGTGCTCGCCGTCCTTGTCCTCTTCATAAAACCAGCCGCGCGTGCCGCAGATGGCGAGATCGCCATAGAAAAAGCAGCAGTTGTGCAGCAGCTCCATGTTTTCCAGCTCGTACTGCCGGCAGAAGGCATAGAACTTCTTCGCCGTGCTCCACCAATAGTCATGGTTGCCCTTAAGCAGGATCTTCCGCCCAGGGATTGCTGAGATAAAGCGGAAATCCGGCAGCGCCGCCTCCAGATCCATACCCCAGCTCAGATCGCCGCAGAGCACCGTAGTGTCCTCCGGGCCGATGATGGACAGGCCGGCGCGGAGCTTGTCCACATAGCCGTCCCACGCGCCGCCGAACACGTCCATGGGCTTGTCGGCGCCCAGGGACAGGTGCAGGTCGCCAATGGCAAACAGCGCCATCAGAGCATCTCCAGCACGGCGCGCTCCATGTCCCGCTTGTCCGTCACGCGGGTAAAGCGCACCGCCTTGTCCTTCAGCTGCAGCAGAGGCAGCGGCGCAGCCTTGCCAGAAACCTGGCTGAGCTGGTCAATCTGCTCCACGCCGCTGCGCAGCTCGTTCACGCCCAGGGCCTGCAGCACGCTGTGGCAGAACTTGAACGGGCTGGCCGTGGAGGCCAGCACCGCAGGCGCGGCGTCTCCGGTGCGGCGGCGATAGTCCTCCAGCACGGCATAGCCCACCGCCGTATGCGGATCCATCAGGTAGCCGGTTTGGGCAAAGAGCGTGCCGATGGCCCGGGACGACTGCCCATCCAGGCAGAAGCCGGCGTCGAAGATCTCGCCCAGGGCGCGGAAGATGGCGGGACTGACCTCATAGCGGCCGGTCTGCTTCAGCGCGTCCATATAGCCGCGCACCTCGGCGTCCGAGCCGCAGAGCAGATAGAGCAGCCGCTCCAGATTGGACGAGATCAGGATGTCCATCGAGGGGCTGGTGGTGGTGTGGAAGGGGCGGTTGCGGTCATAGACGCCGGTACATAGAAAGTCGGTGAGCACATTGTTGGCGTTGCTGGCGCAGATCAGCCGGTTTACCGGCAGGCCCATCCG
>CACXCV010000024.1 GCA_902766215.1 Oscillospiraceae bacterium | reverse complement strand
TTCCCGGTCGTCAGTCTGGCCGATGCCCTGCGCCACGGCACCACCAAGGGCGACGAGGGCGACGAGAACCGCGTGCTGGGCTTTTCCAGCCGCCTGGCCAACACGCCGGAGGATCAGCCGCAGGTTTATGTCGGCGGTCAGCGCGTCAGTATGAGCTGCACGCCGGCCCGCAGCAAGCCGGAGGAGACCACGCTGCTGGCCTATGGCATCCAGTTCCACGATCCGCTGTTTGCCCGCATTGCGGCGGAAGGCTGGAACGCGGACAAGACCTTTGCCGTGACCAATCTGCGCTTTGTCACGCTGCCGGAGTTTACCTTTGCATTTTCCATGGCGGACGTCTATGCCTCGGCGGAAAACGGCGGCCGCGAGGGTGCGGCGCGCTTTACCAAGGGCATTTCGTGGCCGGTAGAGCGCTATGACAACGGCGAGGCGGCCGTCTGGCCGCCCATCCCCGACACGCTGGCCGAGCGCCGCCGCATGGAGGCGGGAGAGACGATATGCCGCCCGGATGTGCCGCCGGCACACACCACGGCCTTCTGCACGGCGGTAACCGGCAGCGCAGCCAAGCCTGACGCGCTGACGATCCGCTTTTCCCAGCCGCTGCGGCCGGAGGAGTATGGCATCGGTCTGGATATGCCCGGGCAGTGGCAGCCGGTGTGGGATGAGACGGGCACGGTGATGACCGTTCCGCTGGACCCGGCAGCCATGGCGGGCCGCCGGGCGCTGCGGGTGATTCTCTTCCGGCTGATGGACCGGCAGGGGGCGCTGCTGGGCGGGCCGGTGGAGCTGACCGTGCCGGTGGAGTGAGGAAACAGCAAGGGAGGGAAACGGATGATTTCAATCCAGCAGATAACCGAGCACGTCTGGCTGATGGACGACTCGGGCGAGGCAACCGGCTATGTGGTAACCGGCACGGAACAGGCTATGGTCATCGACACCATGAATGGCAGCGAGGATGTGCAGGCGGTGGCGCGGACGGTGACCAGCCTGCCGCTGATTCTGGTCAATACGCACGGGCACCCGGATCACATCGGCGGCAACCGCTTTTTTGACAAAGCGTATCTGCACCCGGCGGATATCCAGCTGATCGGCCAGTTTGTCAATGAGACGGATCGCGCCCTGCTGCCCGAGACCGTCCTCACGCAGGAGGGGGATGTGTTTGATCTGGGCGGGCTGCATGTCGAGGTGTTTGACCTGCCAGGGCACACGCCCGGCGGCATCTGCCTGCTGCTGCGGGAGGACCGGATTCTCTTCACCGGCGACAGCATCAACCGGCATCTGTGGATGCAGCTGGACGGCTGCGCCAGCCTGGAGACCTACTTAAAGGCGCTTGATCGGCTGGCGCCGGTCATGGAGCGGGCCGACTGGATCCTGCACGGGCATGCCCGCGGGCTGGAGAGCATCACACTGTATCAGGCCATGAGGCAGGGGGTGGCAGACCTGGTGAACCAAAAGGATATGCAGGTGACCGAAAGCGACCCGGCCTACCGGTGGTTCGGCGGCGAGAACAGGATGCACCCCTTCGACGGGGCGGACAGCGTGATCTGCTACCGGCCGGACAACATCTGGGACAGATAAGAAAAAGCGAGGTATCCGCGGATGCCTCGCTTTTTTATCATATCCAGGGAATCCGGGGAAGAAAGCGGCCGCGCTCCTGGGGCGGAACAGCGTTCTGCCGGGTCAGGACGGGCAGCAGCATGGAAAACAGCAGCGCCAGCAGCAGTACCTCCGGGACAAGCAGCAGGCTGTTCTTCACCAGGCTGGCGCCGGCATAGAACACATACCCCTTGCTGTAGAGCATGGCACTCCAAAGGCTGCCCAGAGCCACGTTGACGCCAAAGTCGATCAGCGCCCGGGCAAGGAACAGCCGCAGCACGGTGATCCGCCGGCGGTAGAGCAGCAGGGCAAAGATCACATTGCCCAGCACCTCCGAAAGCAGGTAACCGGGAAAGTATCCCCCGCTGGGGTGGATGAAAAAGCCCAGCGTGTCGGCCGCCGCGCCCACCAGCCCGGCCATCACCGGCCCATAGACGGCGCTGCCCACCGCCGTGACCAGAAATTTGAAATAAATCCGCAGGTTGTCCGCCACGGGAATGTAGAACGCGCTGATGACAATGCTCAGCGCCACGATCAGCGCGGCAAAAACCAGGCTGCGCAGGTTGTGCAGCTCGGCCAGCGCGGCGCGCCAATAGGCGGCGGAGCGGGGGCTGAGGCGGGGCTTGACTTGCTGCATGGGGGAACCCTCCTTTGTCGAAATTCAGACCCCTTCATAGTACGGGATTGCCCCCGGCCTGTCAAGGAGAAATTCGAACCGGCGGCGAATTGACAAGATGGTTATGGAATAAAAAGGAATGAACAAAACGCCGCGAAAAATCCCTCTTTTTTGATGAGACAAAAGGACTGCGGGCGAAAAAACAGGGGGAAAAACAGAACGAAAAGGCGGACCGGCCGCAAAGCGCCGTGCAACAAACCGGCTGTTGCGCCCTATGGGTGAGGGGAGGGTGTGCCCGCCCCATCACATGTTTGGGAGGTTTTGACCCATGGCAAAAGCAAAAGCGATTCCCACCCGGGACGATGCGCTGCGTGCCCTGGCGGCGCTGGCAGCCGGCCGCGCCAACGACTGCGCCCGCCTGGCGCTGGAGGAAGCGCCGCCGGTGGCCGAGCTGGACCTCACGCTGCTGCAGGAGATCCGCCGCAGCGCCAACGGCACCGTGGAGGTGCGCCTGGCCGACCGGCTGAAGGCCATTGAGCTGCTGACGGCCCTGCTGGCGCAGGACCAGACGGGGGCGGAGCAGTTCTTTGCCTCGCTGGAGCAGGCGGGCAAGGCGCTCTGACCGCGCCGGTGTCGGAAAAGCGCCCCGCTCCGGGTTTTTACCCGGAGCGGGGCGCTTTATAGTAGAATGCAAGCGGCCAAAACCGGGCGGCTGGCAGAAAGCGGCAGTCGGCGGGCCGGGGGTCAAACCGGCTGCGGGACGCTGAGTGCGGCGGGGCGCAGCACCGCGCCGTATTCCTCCGCCGCGGCAGCGACCTGCCCGATGGGGCAGCCGTTGAAGGCGTACACGTCGTGGTGCATGGGGCAGAAGGGCGCGCCCAGCTGCGCCGCCAGCTGCGCGGCCTGCCGGTGATCGATGTTGCCGATGATGCCCTGCGACAGGCGCTCGGCGTCCCAGCCGTTGACCGGCAGCAGCAGCAGGTCGATAGGCTGGCGCTGCAGGCGCTCCAGCAGGCCGGGGTAGAGACTCATGTCCCCGCCGAAGAAGACGGTTTTGCCGCAGCCGGAAAGCAGATAGCTCAGCTCATGATAGTCGCCGTGCTCGTCCGGATGCAGCTCCATATGGGCGCAGGGGATGGGCGTAACGGTGACCGGGCCGACGGAAAAGGGCTGCTCGGCCCGGGCGGCGCGCCAGTTGGCCACGCCCAGCTCCTGAAGCAGGGGGCACTCCGGCGCGGGTGCGTAGAACGTGGCCTGCCCGCCGGCGGCCACATAGGGCGCGATGGTCTTGGGGTCCAGGTGGTCCACATGGCTGTGGGAGATGAGCACCGCCTCGGGCGCGGCGTCCATCAGCGTGCAGGGGGGCGGATAGCTGCGCATGTCGTCCGGACCATAGGAGCTGAAGTGCGGGTCAGTCATGATCCGCGTGCCGTCAAAGTCCAGCAGAAAGCCGCACTGACCCAGATAGGTATATTGTACCATGCTCAGCCCTCCGCTGCGGCCTGCGCCCGCTCGACCAGCTCGCTGGCCCAGCCGGTGTGCAGCAGCTCCAGCCGGTGCAGGGCGCGGGTGCAGGCAACATAAAGGCTCTGCCGGTCGGTCTCGGTGCGATAGGTGGCGTCGTCGGCGTCAGGGACGATGACCATGTCAAACTCCAGACCCTTGGCCATATAGGCCGTGGTGGCCACCAGCCCCTGGGTAAAGCGCTCACTGCTGGGCCCCAGCAGCTCGATGGGCATCCGGTCGCGCAGGCGGCGGTACCAGCCCTCGGCGGTGTCCATGGTTTTGCAGATGATAGCCACCGATCCATAGCCGTGGTCGGACTGGAGCAGCTGCACCAGCCCCGTCTCCAGCGCCTGCTCGTCAGAATAGGCGGTGACGGTGGGCGCATGGCCGTGGCGCTCGACGGCTTCAAAGCCCTCGGCGGGGCAGATGGCGTTGCAGAACATGGCAATCTCCCAGGTACTGCGGAAGCTCTTGCACAGGCGGACAATTTCGGCCTGCTGGCCGTCGAACACGTCCAGCGAGCGCACGCCGCTGCAAAGGGAGAGATTCTGTGTGATGTCGCCCAGAATGGTCTTGGGGCAGGGGAAGAGGTAGTTGATGATGGCATACTGCGCCTGGGTATAGTCCTGCATCTCGTCAATGACCAGGTGCCGGATGTGGGAGAAGTCGCGGCTGCCGCGCAGATAGAACTTCAGCAGCATGGCCGGGAACAGATCCTCATACCGCAGCGGCTCGGCATAGATCACCTCGTCCAGGTCGGCCCGGCCGGTGGTGCGCAGCCACTGGATAAAGCGGCAGTACAGCTCCAGCACGTCCTCGCAGGCGATCATGCGGTGTACCGTGCGCTCGCAGCTGTGCAGCGGGCGGTCGCCCAGCTCCTTGCCCTTGCGGGTTTCCAGATCGTCCACCAGGCGCTCGATGATCCAGTCGATGCGCACCATGAAGGGCTGGGAGGCAAAGCGGTTGTAAAACAGGTCGCGGATCATGTCCGCCTCAAAGCGTTCGTCGCCGTAGACCCAGGCGCGGGGGCGGAAGTTGGTCTGCAGCAGCTCGTCCACATATTCCTGCAGCCACTGGACATATTGCTGCGAACCTTTGAGCGCAATCTCCTGCATGCGCCGGTCGCCGCTGTCCGAGCCGTGGCGCAGGATGTATTCCAGCTGTTCATAGCGCCCCTCGTACTGGCACAGCTCGCCCAGCTCGTTTTCGGCCAGGCGGTCAAAGGACAGCTCGGCTACGTTTTCCTCGCCCAGCTCCGGCAGCACGCCGGAGATATAGTCGGAAAACACCTGCGAGGGCGAGAGAATCAGCAGGTTGCGGCTGGTGATCCTGCCCCGCTCGTGATAGAGCAGATAGGCCACCTTGTGCAGCGCCACCGAGGTTTTGCCCGAGCCGGCCACGCCCTGCACCACCATGGTGGTGTGGCTGTCCTGGCGGATGATACGGTTCTGCTCCTTCTGAATGGTGGCGATGATGTTGCGCATGTGGGGGCTGGCGTTTTTGGCCAGCTCCTGTTGAAGAATGTCGTCGTCGATCTTGATGGCGCTGTCAAGCACATATTGCAGCTTGCCGTCGGTGATTTTATACTGCCGGCGCAGGGTCATCTGCCCCTCGATGCGGCCCATGGGCGCCTCGTAGGAGGCCGGGCCAACATCGTAGTCATAAAACATGCTGCTCACCGGCGCGCGCCAGTCAAAGACCAGAATCTCACCCTCATCCCGCAGGCCGGACAGGCCGATGTAGAACTTGCCCGGCTCCTCGCCGTCGTCAAAGTCGATGCGGCCGAAGTAGGGCGTGCTCCGCTGGCGGGACAGGCGGGCAATCTCGGCTTCGGCCCGGTCAGCCTGGTCGATGGACTCGTTGATCTCGTCCCGGGCGGCCACCATGTCGCGGCGGTCCATTTCATACAGGTCGCGCCACATGGTGCGCTTGCGCTCCATGGCCATCTGACGGCTCTGCTCGGCCGAGACGGAATAGTCCGCCAGACGCCGGTCAATCGCGCGCAGCACGGCGTCCAGATAAGGCTGCTCCTCGCGCTGCATCTGTTCGGTTTTGTCGTTCATTGGCAATCATCCTCCCAGGGCAATTTCTCTATATCATAGCACAGAAAACGCAATTTGTAAACCGTTGGAAGCGGCTTATCCCCGGCCCTGCCGCCAGGGCGCATAGCCGCTGCGGCGGCTCCAGCAGGCGGTGCACAGCCCGCCCTTGTGGTGCAGCGGCAGCGCGGCGCCGCACTGGCTGCAAAAGCGGATGTTGTTGCGCAGGTTATGCAGCAGAATCTGGTTGATCTGCTCGGCCGTGTGCTCACGCTCGTCATAGAGCGCGTCCTCGTCGATGGGACAGCCGAAGGCCTTGGAAAAGCTGAAGTAGAGGTCCAGCTGGCGGCAGTACAGCTCCAGCTCGGGCAGCGTGTGGCTCTGCCGCTCGGGCAGGGCCGGGGGCGTGAGCGGATTGCCGCGCTGCTGCTGCCGCAGAAAGCGGAAAAACAGCTCACGCAGCGGCTCCTCAGTCTCATCGAAGGGGATGTTGGCGGCGCGCAGCTCCTGCTCGCGGGTGAGGTGAAAGCCGGCCTCGCGGATCTTGCCGATCAGGTTCAGATAGCGGCTGATGTCCAGCTTTTGATACGGGACGACAGTGGGCATGCGGTTCCAGACCTCCAGCACCTCCAGCAGGTCAAAGTCCACTTGCAGCACCAGCTCGGAAAAGCCCACAACGGCCGTTTGCAGCGGCGGCACCACGGTGTTCAGCCCGGCGCTGATTTCGTGCAGACCCTGCGTGGCGCCCACATAGCCCTTGGGATACATGCCGAAGCGCCCGGCGCGCCCGGCAATCTGCTGGATCTCCTCCGGTTTGAGGGGGCGGCGCTCACGGCCGTCGAACTTTTCGGTCTCCATAAAAATGATGCGGCGGATGGGCAGGTTCAGCCCCATGCCGATGGCGTCGGTGGAGACCACATAGTCCACCTGACCGCTGAGAAACGCCTCGACCTGCGCCCGGCGGGTGGCATAGGGCAGTGCGCCATAGATGATGGCCGGGCGCCTGCCATGCTGACGCAGCTCCTCGGCGGTGCTCAGCACGCCGATTTTGGAAAACGTGATCAGTGCGTCGCCCGGCTCCAGCTGCATCAGATCCACAGGGCGGGTCATGCACACCAGCGGCGTTTTGCGCTGGTGCTGCTCCACCTCCACGCTGTCGCCGCAGCTGCGAATCAGCCGCAGCAGCAGCGGCCTGGCCTCCGGCGCAGCGCACAGGTGAATCTCCGGGGCAAGCACGCCCAGGATGGCCCGCGTCCAGGCAAAGCCGCGCTCACGGTCGGCAATCATCTGGCACTCGTCGATGACGGCCACGTCATAGCGCTGGTGCAGGTCCAGCTTTTCTGCCGTGGCGGCCACGTGGGTGTCGCCCTCCTGCCGGTCTTCCTCCTCGCCGGTGGTCAGCGCGCAGGGAACGCCGGCATCCAGCAGCAGCTCCTGTGCCTCCAGCGCCAGCAGCCGCAGCGGCGCCAGATATACGCCGGTGCGCGCGGCCTTCAGCGCCTGAAAGCCGGCATAGGTCTTGCCGGTGTTGGTGCCGCCGATGTGCAGGATAAAGTGCCGCTTCATGGCCCGTGCCTCGGGATATTCGTCCTTGGGGTTGAGCGCCATCAGCAGCTCTAGGCTGCTGCGGATGGCCTTGGGCACATACCAGACGGAGTAGAGATAGCGCAGCGGGTGGCTCAGCAGGTCCTGGGCGGGAAAGTGCCCGGCGGAGAGCAGCGCGGCGGCGTCGGCCTCCGGCTGCGCTTCGCGGAACTGGCTCAGGCTGTATTCTGCCACCCGCAGCAGCGCGGGCCCATAGGCGGCAAAGAGCTTTTGCGCCGGATGGCTGTTCAGGTTGCGCCCCAGCCAGGGTGCGGCGGTGACAAAGTGCTTCAGGTCGCTGTAGAGCTGTTCGCCGGCCCTGGCCGGGTCAATGGTCCACAGCCGCTCAAGATAGCTGACGGCCTGCCCGGCCTTCAGCCGCTCGGCCCAGGCGACCGTCGCGGTCTGGGAGACGATGGCCCGGTGATAGTGCCCCGCCAGCTGGCCGGGCAGCGTGTCCGGCAGCTGGGCAGCCTGCCATGCGGCCTCGAGAAACTGGGCGGCGGCGGTCAGCGCGTCCTCCACGCCGGCGGCGGCCTGCGCCCCGCGGGCGGCCTGCGCCGCCTGAAAGGCCGGCTCCTGCTCGGCGGCCAGCACGGTCTGCTCCGGCCAGAAGCGGGTGCGGCCCGTGCCATAGCGCCGGTATTGCGGCGGCGGCAGCAGC
>CACXCV010000023.1 GCA_902766215.1 Oscillospiraceae bacterium | reverse complement strand
GCTTTGCAAAGTCTTGTCCGCAAGCCCCTTTGCTTTGCGGGAAGTGAGGAAATCGGCAAAGGTTTCCTCCATGGTGGCGGCGCAATTCAACTTGATTTTCTTCATAATACCTGACCTCTTGATTTCCAAAATTTCCATCAAAAATCAAGCGCACAGGCGCAAATAGCGAATACTGCGATTTTTCCACTTTTGAAAAGGAAAAAACCTTGAAATCAGATGATTTCAAGGTTTTTCTTGTGCCTCAGCGCACATTTGGTGGAGATAAGCGGGATCGAACCGCTGACCTCTTGAATGCCATTCAAGCGCTCTCCCAGCTGAGCTATACCCCCGATTGCTCCGATATCATACCATGTGATTCCCCATATGTCAAGTGCTTTTTTCTTTTTTCGCAGATTTTTTCAGTTGTCAATTTCCTGTGCCTGTGCTAAAGTGGAACCAGCGCCGGGATTCCAGCGTCGTATAAGCAGCGTTCCTCCCTCTGCTGCAAGCGCATTCATGGATTAAGGAGGTTTTACCATGCATAGACTATCCTCATGTTTCATCCTTCTGCTCTGCACCGCACTGCTGGCGGCCCTCTTCGCCGGCTGCACGCAGCGCACCGCCCCCACAGGCGGCGATCCGGACACACCGCCCGCGCAAAACAACGGCGACTCGCCGGATCAGCCCGCGCAGCCCACACCCGACCAGCCGCAGCCCGCGCCGGAAACGCCATCCGGAGATGAGCCGCAGCTGACCACCCCTGACGACGAGGATGCGCTGATTGCAGCGCTGCAGGACGAGCTGTTCGGCGACAGCCAGAACGGCCTCTTCTACCGCCAGGCGCTGACCTGCCGCTATACCTCCGCCGCCGGAGTGGATCCGGGCATGCTGTTCTACAACGGCGTGCCGGACTCGGCAGGCTTGAACTGGGACGACCTGAGCGCCCCGGAGCAGTCGGCGCTGGAAAAAAGCAGCGAATACTCTGACTATTTCCTCGAAGCCGATTGGGAGCGCCTCTCCGCCGCCCAGATGGAGCAGGCGCTGCAGACCGTCTTTGGCATTGGTCTGGGCGACGTCAGCTGGGCCGGCGTCAGCCGCTGGGTGTACCTGCCGGAGTTTAACCAGTATTACTTTGCCCACACCGACACCAACGCCCTGCTGCCCATTCAGGCAGAGCGCGTCCAGACCGACGTCGACGGCTACTATTACCTGTTCTATCGCCTGACTGAGTCGCCGGACGAGCAGCAGCTGTGCTGCCTGCGCCGCGTGAAGGACAGCTGGCAGATTGTCTACAACCTCGACGCAGCCGAGGGCATTCTCCCCGGCCGCGAGGCGCAGTGCTCGGCCGGCGGCAGCCCGTCGCCGCTGCTGCTGCGGCCCGCCGTGTCCGATGATCTGGCGCTGGCCGTCACGCTGGCGCTGGAACCGTCGCTGCGCAGCCTGGCCCCCAGCGACGCTGCGCTGCTGGGCATGGCCCAGGACATCCTGGCCGTGCAGTCCGACGGGACGACCGTGACAGTATACGCCGCCGCCGCATATCGGGCCTATGACGACGGGCAGGGCGAAATCACCGAGCTGTCCTCCGCAGCGCTGCCGGTGGAGCTGAGCTTCCGCGCCTATCCCAGCAGCGGACGAATCTGCTATGCGCTGTCCAGCCTGCGCTACCGCGACGATCCCTCCGGCGGCCAGCTGTTCCCGGAGCTGACCTGGCTGGAGGCGTCCGGCCTGACGATGGCGGACCTGGAGCAGCCGCTGCTGGAAACCTGCGCCGCCGACCTGGCCCGGCAGCTGGCGCAGCCCCTGGCGCTTCGGGGCGGCGAGCTGCCCGCCGAGGTGCTCTATGCCGCGCTGTCCAGCGACGATGCGCTGACCGCGGCAGCCGCCGTGGCCGACGCCGACGGCACGCCCTATGGCGTGACGCGCTATCAGCGGGTCGCCGCGGCGGAAAATCCGCGCGCCACGGCTGCATTGCTGGAGTCCTATGCCGATCAGGACGCGCATTTCTCCGCCTGGACCGCTGAGGAAGCCCGTCAGCGCCTGCTGGCCGTGGATATCTCCTATGCCCTGGTCTATCGCGACGGAATCGACGCGCCGGAAAGCGGCGTGTATCAGCAGACCTATCTGCTCTGCCGCGACCCCGACAGCGGCTTTTGGCGCGTGTGGAGCGTGCCGGCGGTGGCCCAGCTGATCACCTACCAGCCGGGCTGAACCGGCCGCTGAGCCAGCGCCAGAGCTTTTGCGCCAGCTCGACAATCTGAAAACGGAAGACATAGCCCTCGCTCTGGCCGGTCAGCTGCGCCGCCTCGTCCTCGGTCAGGCCGGCCGAGACGGCAATCTCCGTCAGCTCCTCGGCGCTGGCCGCAAAGCAGATGGAGGGATAGACCACACACCACCAGTTGTGCCCCTCCCCCGCGCCGATTGTCACGCGCAGCGCCTCATACTCCCCGGCCGGGAGCGTAAAGCTGTCGTATTCCCGCAGGGGAAAGGTCTCGCGTCGCAGCGTGACGGCGGCGGTATAGCCGCTGCCCTCCAGCACGCCGTTGGCCGCCTGCTCCAGCCGCGGCAGATGCGCCTGCAGGGTCCGGCGGGCAGCCGCGGCATTGTCCACGCCGGCCAGCAGCGGCTCGGCCGCTGCCAGTACCGCGTCGCGCACCCGCAGCTTCTGCGCCTGATCGGCCTCGCTGTCCGAATTGGCCACCACGTGCAGGCGAATCAGCTTGTCGTGCCAGGCGCCGCCCCGCTGCCCTGCCGCGCCGGCAATCAGGCCGGCCAGCAGCGCCAGCGCCAAAACCAGTTCCCATGTGTACCGTTTTGCTTTTTTCATCCAGGTCATCCTTTCCGATCTGCAAAAAATCCGTCAACCACTGCAAATCAATGCAATGATTGACGGATTTTCGTTTTTTTATTCCACTGCGCAGGGCCGCGCCAGCGCCGTCCACGGCGTCAGCCGTGCCAGCGCCGCGCGGGCACGTTCGGCGGCGGCGCGGTCGGCAAACAGGCCGAACATCACCGAGCCGGTCCCCGTGAGCATGGCCCCCAGCGCGCCATGCTCCAGCAGCGTCCGGCGGATCTGCCCCAGCTGGGGGTGCTGCGCCGTCAGCACCGGCTCGAACACGTTTTCCATCGCGGCAGCAAAGGCCGGCAGGTCGCCCAGCGCATCCAGCAGCCGGGGAAAATCCGGCCGCGTTGTGGGCGGGGCGGCGTCCAGCGCCCGGAAGAGCGCCGGCGTCGGGCTGGCAAAGTCCGGTTGACATAACACAATCTCGCACGGCGGCAGCGCAGGCACCGCCGTCAGCCGTTCGCCGCGGCCCTCGGCCAGCATCGTCCCGCCCACCAGACAGAAGGGCACGTCAGAGCCCACCTGGGCCGCCGCGTCCAGCAGCGCTGCATGGGACAGCGGGCTGCCATAGTACCGCTGCAGCGCCCGCAGCACCGCCGCCGCATCAGCGCTGCCGCCGCCCAGCCCGGCGCAGGTGGGAATCTGCTTTTCCAGCGTGATCTCCATGCCGCCGGACGGAATGTCCGCCGCCTGGCAGAACACCCTTGCCGCCCGCAGCGCCAGGTTGCGCTCGTCGTGGGGCAGCGCGTCCGGGCCGTCGGCCCACCAGCGCCCGGCGTCCAGCCGGATGGTTACCCGGTCGCAGAGCGTGATGGTCTGCATCAGCATCCGCATCTCATGATAGCCGTCGGGGCGCAGCGCACCCACGTCCAGCGCCAGATTCAGCTTGGCATATGCCGGTTCGCACAGATTCATCGGATTCGCCGCGCCTCCAGATAATAGCGTTTTTCCTCCGCCTGCCCCATGGAAAAGGTCTTGCGGGGCAGCGCGCCGTCGCGCAGCACGCCTTCAAACAGCTGGCTTTTTTCCATCGCCGGCAGCAAAAAGGCAATGGCCCCCGGCTGCTTTGCCAGGCTGCGGGCCGCTTTGTCGCCGTGGATATAGTCAACGCGCCCCTCGCCCCAGGCGTCGAGGAACGCCTGCAGCACGCCCACTGCCAGCGCCGCGCGGGCCGGGTCCAGCATCACCGTGCCGCGCTCGTCCCCGGCATACCACCGCACCGGATAGCCCCCCGGCGCGCACCACGGCTCCAGCGCAGCCAGCAGCGCCTGCGGATCCACGCCGGTCACCAGCCGGTGGATCGGCGCAAACGTCAGGGCCGGGTCGTGAATGTTCTCCAGCTCGACCAGTGCAAAACGCGCCGGGTGGTCCGGCGGCACCTGGCCGCGCCGTTCCTCCCATATGGCGCGGGCTGCGGCCAGCGAATGGTTGCCGTCGCCCACCGCATAGGGCAGCGGCGCCGCAGCCTCGTATTCTGCCAGCCGCGCGTCAAGCGCGTCCGCCGCCGCACCGGCAATGCGCCAGCCGCGCAGCTGCCCGCCGCCCTCCATCAGTGGCAGGTCATACACTGGCGTCTCGCCGCGGCATGCCGCTTCCAACGGGTACAGCAGGGCGTCAGACGGATCGTCGGCCAGCAGCAGCACATGCGGCAGCTCCAGCGCCGCCCCCTCGCGCACGCGAACGCGCGGCGGCAGCCGCTCGGGCACCGTGCCCTCGGTGGCGCGGATGGGCGTCTGCGCGCCGGGCCGCCAGTCATAGGCTTCCAGGTCGATCATCCCCACCACGCCCCGGCGAACCCGCCCATCGGGCAGCGTGCGCTCTACATAGAGATAGCTCTCCGGCAGGCAGTCAAACACGCCCTCGGCCAGATATTGTTCCATTGTCTCGTTGACGGCGGCAATGTCCTCTGTCTCGGTCTGCTCGTTCAGCCACGCCTCCGGCAGGATCAGGCGCAGCGCCGAGGGGGCGCTGCCCACAGTCTGCTCCACCCGCTGCCAGTAGTCCGGCTGCGAGGTGAACTGGTCGCAGGCGACCACCGGCCACTTTTCCATCTCCGGCACAGCGGGAATCAGCAGCTCCGCCCGGCGAAAGCAGCTCATACCGGCTCACCAAACAGCAGGCCCATCAGCTGGGTGCCGGCCGCCACATACGGCCCCTTCAGCCCGTCGGCCTCGGTATAGCGCCGGCCGTTGGGCGTCGGGTGGGTGCTGTCATAGATCAGGAACGGCACCGGGTCGCCGTCATGGGTGCGGGTGGACATCAGCGTCTTGTGATCCGAGAGGATCAGCATGCGGAAGTCCGTCCCCTCGGCCTCCAGTGCGGCGGTCAGCGGGCCGACAATCCGGCTGTCCAGATAGTGGATGCACAGCAGCTTTTCGGCCAGATTGCCGTTATGGCTTGCCTCGTCCGGGCCTTCGAGATGCACGCAGACAAAGTCGTCGCCCCCGCGGAGCGCGTCCAGCGCCGCCTGCACCTTGCCCTCGCAGTTGGTCTCGGTCTCGCCGGTGGCGCCCTCGACATGCACCATCTTCAGGCCCGTCAGCGCGCCGATGCCGTGCACCAGCGGCACCGCGCTGATCACGCTGCCGCTGTGACCATAGGTCTGCACAAAGTTGGGCAGCGCCACCGCGGTCCCTTCGGCCCAGAACCAGATGCCGTTGGCCGGGAGCTTTCCCGCCGCGCGGCGGGCGTCGTTGAGCGGATGGTGTTCCAGCCGGCGGTTGGCCAGCGCCATCAGCTGCCACAGCGCCTCGGCGTTGGTATTGCCGTGCATGGCATAGTCGCCGATGCGGCGGCCGAGGATGTTGTGCGGCGGCTCGGCCGCCATGCCCTGGGCGTCGCCGCCGGCCTGCACGGCAATGTGGCGGAACGAGGGCTGCGGGCTGACGCGCACGTGCAGCCCGGCTGCCGCGGCGGCAAACTCCGGGTCGTCGAACAGCCAGGTGATCAGCGCAATGGCCGTCTCCCCGTCGATGCTGCCCGCACTGTGAGAGAGGATGGTCTTGTCCTCAAAGGGGCCGTCGCCGTCAGACAGGGCAACCATGTTGCAGCGGTAGCTCACATCGCCGGGCTGCAGACTCACGCCGCTGCCGGCGGCCTCCAGCGGGCTGCGGCCGGTGTAATAGCGCGTGGGGTCACAGCCGAAGATGCTCAGAATGGCCGTGTCGCTGCCGGGCGGCAGCTGGCGCGGCACCGTCAGCACACTGCCCAGCAGTGCCTGCGAGGCCAGTGCGTCGATGTGCGGCTTATCCGCCGCCTCCAGCGGCGTGCGGCCGTCCAGCTCCGGCACGGGGTTGTCGGCCATGCCGTCGCCAATGATCAGAATGTATTTCATATGCAGGCTCCTTTACACGCCCAGTTCCCGCAGGAACTGGCCCAGGCGGTCCATAGCAACCTCCATGTTCTGCATGGAGGCGGCATAGCACACGCGGATGAATCCCTCGCCGCTGGGGCCAAAGGCGCTGCCCGGCACGCAGGCAATCTTGTGCTCCAGCAAAAAGCGCTCGCAGAACTGCTCGGAGCTCAGGCCCGTCTTCCGGATGCTGGGGAAGGCGTAAAACGCACCCTTGGGGTCAAAGCAGTCCAGCCCCTGCTCGCGCAGGGCCGAAACCAGATAGCGCCGCCGAGAATCGTATTCCTCTTTCATGGCCTCGATGTCGTCGTCGCCGCGGCGCAGCGCCTCGATGGCGGCATACTGGCTGGTGGTGGGCGCGCTCATGATGCAGTATTGATGCAGCTTGGTCATCTGCTTGATGATGGGGGCGGGGGCCGCGGCATAGCCCATGCGCCAGCCGGTCATGGAATAACACTTGCTCATGCCATTGACCACCACGGTGCGGGCAGCCATGCCGGGCAGGTTGGCGATGGAGGTGTGATGCACGCCGCCGTAAGTCAGCTCGGCATAGATCTCGTCGCTGACCACCATCAAGTCGTGCTTTTCGATGATCGGGGCCAGCAGCTCCAGGTCAGCCCGCTCCATAATGCCGCCGGTGGGGTTGCACGGGAAAGGCAGCACCAGCAGCTTGCTGCGCGGGGTGATGGCTGCTTCCAGCTGGGCGGGTGAAAGACGGAACTCGTTTTCCGCCGTGAGGGGGATCATCACCGGCGTACCGCCAGCCATGACCGCAATGGGGCCATAGCAGACAAAGCTCGGCTCCGGAATCAGCACCTCGTCCCCGGGGTTGATGAGTGAGCGCACAGCCAGGTCGATGGCCTCGCTGCCGCCCACCGTCACCAGCAGCTCGCTCTTGGGGTCATATTGCAGGTCAAAGCGGCGCTCGAGATAGGCCGAGATCTCGTCCCGCAGGTCGGACAGGCCCGCGTTGGGCGTGTATTTGGTAAAGCCCTTTTCCAGCGAATAGATGCCGGCGTCGCGGATGTGCCACGGCGTCTGAAAGTCCGGCTCGCCCACGCTGAGGGAGATGGCGCCCTTCATCTCATTGAGAATATCAAAAAAGCGGCGGATGCCTGAGGGCTGAAGGCTCTGCACCTTGGCAGATAAATAGCGTTCGTATTCCATAACTCAGACAAATGCAATGCGGTCGGTCTGTTCCTCATGCTTGACAAACAGCGCATGCTTCTCCTTATATTTTTTCAGAATAAAGTGAGTGGCCGTACCGGTCACGCCCTCGATGATGCTCAGGCGTTCGGAAACGAAGGTGGCCACCTCTTTCAGCGTCCGGCCTGAGATAATCACCGTCAGGTCAAAGCTGCCGGACATGAGATAGACGCTCTCCACCTCGTCAAACTGATAGATCCGCTCGGCAATGCGGTCAAAGCCCTTGTCCCGCTGGGGCGTGACATTTACCTCGATCAGGGCGGTCACGGTTTCCTTGTGGGTCTTTTCCCAGTCCACCAGGGCCTGATAGCCCAGGATAATGCCCTCGTCCTCCAGCTTTTTCACGGCGGCGTCGATGTCCGCCTCGTCTACGCCGCAGCGCGCGGCCAAAACCGCATGGGGCATGCTGCAATCCTGCTCCAGCAGCTGTAAAATCCGATCCTCCAGATGTGTCACAATGTCATCCTCCTTGTTTGCGCTTGTTTCACACTTTATTATACTACATTCCTCTTCCCAGGGCAAAGACTTTTTTCAGGAAAAGCATGCTCTCCGGGTTTCATATTGCATTCTGCCCACGAATTGCATGGTTCGCTCTTTCTAACACTAACACGCCGGCCGGATGCGCCTGCCTGCTGCGCATCCGGCCGTCTGTTTTTTCATTCTCCGCGGCACGCGGCGCAGCCGGCGTGGCTTCGATAGGCCCGCAGGGCGCAAAGAATCTCCTCATCCGCCGGGCAGAAATCAAAGCCGCCGATCTCATCCACGGTGATCCAGCGCAGATCGTTGTGCTCCAGCAGCCGTGGCTGCCCCTGGGCAATGGCTGCGTGAAACAGCGTCAGGTGAACCGTCAGGTCCGGATAGGCGTGCACCACGTCCATGAACACCTTGCCCACCGACACGGTGATATCCAGCTCCTCGCGGCACTCGCGCACCAGCGCCTGCGCCCCGGTCTCGCCCGGCTCCACCTTGCCGCCGACAAACTCCCACAGCAGGCCCCGTGCCTTATACTCCGGCCGCTGGCAGATCAGAAAGCGGCTCCCCTGCCAGATCAGCGCCGCCACCACCTCGGTTATCTTCGGCATGGTGCATCCCCCTGTCTCAGCCCTGATGAATCAGCGCCGCAATCATATCCTCGTTGGTATTGAGCTTCTTTTGCAGCTCGTTGCGGCGGGCCACCACTTCTGTTCGGATGCGCTCGCGCGAGTCCCAGGCCTGCTCAAAGGCCGGCTGAAAGCGCTCGAGTGTGAATTCGCCCGTGGCCGACACAGCCTGCTGCCCCACCGAGTGCAGAAACGCATCCACCTTGGGGTCATAGCTGATGCCCAGCATCGGCACGTCCATCACCGCGGCATAGATCAGCGAGTGCAGACGCACGCCCACCAGAAAGTCCATGTTGCCGATGATCGACAGCGTCTCGTCTGAGAGGTGCTTGCTGCGGATGCACACCACGCTCTGGTCCTTCAGCCGTTGGGCCAGCTGCACCGCCACCGCCCGGTCCTCTTCATAATGAAATGGGATCAGCACGCAGCGGGCGTGATATTTTTCGCCCAGCCAGCGGATGCAGCGCTCCACCTCGCCGGCAAAACGGCTGTTGGGGTTGCGCTCCTTCACGGCCCAGCCGATCAGCGGGCGCCCGTCGCTGCGGTCGCAGCCTTCGCGGGTCAGAATCTCCCGGCCCTTGTCCAGCTCCGGCCGGTCAATGCGCAGCACCGGGTCGGCCGTGACCACAATCCGCTCCGCCGGGACGCCGATCTGCTCCAGCAGCTGGCGCGAACCCTCGTCGCGCACCACAATGCCGTGTACCTTTTTCAGCGCGCGGGCTGTGCGCTTGCGGTTCTGCGGGTCATAGATTGGGCCGATGCCCTGGGAATAGATAAACACCTTTTTCCGCAGCAGCAGCGCCAGGTGGATAATGGACAGGTAATAATGGATGCTCTTGGACGACGTGGCGTCCTGCAGCAGGCTGCCGCCGCCGGAGATCAGCAGGTCGCAGCGGCTGACCTCGCGCAGGATGGCCGCCGGCGACATGCGCGGCACGGCACGCACGTCAAACTTCTCCGCCGTCTCCGCCGGGCTGTGGGAGAGAACCGTAATTTCAATGTCCGGCAGGCGGGCGCGCAGGTTTTCGACCACCGCGCGCAGCACCGATTCGTCTCCAATGTTATTGAAGCCGTAGTAGCCGGATATCAGGATTTTATACACGCCGCGACTCCACCTTCCTGCGCACCGCGCGCACAATTTCGAGTACCGCGATCACGGCCGCCCCGATGAGCAGCCCGAAGAGCACCGCATAGCCCGTCCGGGCAAAGCCCAGATACAGCGGCGAACGGATGTGCAGAAACGTGTTGACAAAGCTGGTCATGCCAATGGCCATGCCCAGGCCGACAAAGAACGGCATCAGCCGCCACTGGCGGCGCTGCATATATATGAACAGCATCAGGCACGGCACGCCGATGAGAAACTCCTTGGTGCGCGGCCGGGCAATCAGCAGCTCTTCTAGGTCGTTGCGCAGCATCAGCTCCAGCGCGCTGATGCGCACCTCCTGGCTGTTGCCGGTGCGGGCGATATAATACAGCCCCACCAGACCGGCCACGCCTGCCAGCAGCGCAGCCAGTCCGCCCCAGACCACCCAGCGCAGCTTGACCGGGTGCTCGAGCTTGCGGCCGAACCAGCGGCAAAAGCGCCCCCAGGCGCCGCGGCCGCTGCCCACCTGCCGGTCCAGTTCCTGCTGCAGGCCCAGCTGCCCCGGCAGCAGGAAGAGCAGATAGCCCAGCGCATACACGCCGATGGGGAGGATCTGCATCAGCTTTACCGCCCGGTAGACGCGGAACTCCAGCATATACGCCGTTTCAGACAGGGCCGCCGCCGTGGCCACGGCGGCGCAGAGTGCGCCCAGCACGCACAGCAGCATGCCCAGAATGCTGGATGTCCAGATACGCCCGGCTGTGGCCGGCCGTGCCCCGCGCAGCCAGCGCAGCAGGCAGAGCATGCTCAGGCTGGGATAGACAATGCCCGCGCCGATGCTCAGTATCAGCTTGGAGCCCTCGGGCAGGACCACCATGGCCCCCAGCACGCACAGCGCGCCCGCGCCGGTAAGCAGCCACTGCCACCGCGGCCGCAGCGGCCACACCGCGCAAAGCAGCAGCACCGCGGCCGCCACTGCGCCCACGCCTAGCAGCCAGCGCAGCACAAAGCGCTGCTGCACGGACTGCATCGGCGAAACGGTTCCCTGATGCATCCCCTGCCCCTCCAGGCGGCGGTTCAGCTCGGTCAGCTGGAAGGCGTGCGCCTCGGGATCGGTGATATAGTTCTCGGTGCTGTCCGTGTCCAGAATGGCCTGTAAATATACCAGGCGGCAGTTCCGCTCGACCACCGCGCGGTAGAGTGAGTTGATAATTTCCTCCGGCCCCTCATAGCCATAATAGGCCCAGCGGTACTGGATATAGTTCCACTCGTAAAAGGCGCGGATCACACGCCCGTCCAGCTCCTGGCACAGCTGATCAAAGCCGGGCCAGCTGTCGTTGCCGCGCTGATCGTTCTTCTCGGCCACCACCAGGGCCGTGCCGCGCTCGCCCAGCCAGGACAGCAGCCGGTCGTGCGCCTGCTCCGGCTCGTCATAGCCAGGGAGCACCTTGCCTGCGTTGTAGAAATACGCCGGGTTGGGGTTCACGCTTTCAAAGCTCTCCAGCACAGCGTTGAGAAAGCGCATGCCGTTCATGCCCGCAATGGGCGTGGTGCGGGGCAGAACCGTCATCCCCGCGCCCTGAATGTCCTGTACCATCTCCGGCCAGAAGCCCAGCGACAGGCGCTGCAGGTCCTCGTTGTCGCCTGCGGCGACAAACAGATAGCGCGTGCCGTCCTGCTCGGCCTCGGTATAGTCCAGCCGGTCCAGGCGGCGCTGGAGATTGTCCAGAATCCAGTCCATGTCGTCGGCTTCATAGCAGGCGACCACCATGTCATAGCTGCTCTGGCTGTCCAGCACGCGGCGGACAATGGTTTCCGGCAGGCGCTGGTTCCAGCCGGCGCTCTTACGCAGGTCACCCACCTCCCACACGTCCACGGGGACAAAGGCGTTGTTGCTCAGCGAGCGCAGCGAGCACTCATACAGCGCCACCGTCTGCACGCCGCTCTGATGCAGCCAGTCCATCCACCAGGCCATATCATGGCCCGACTGCGGCGCCATCTTGGCATAGCTGCTATAGTCGGCAACAATCTCATAGGTGCGGTCGGCCCGCTCGGCCTCTGCCCGCGGCAGCAGCATCACGGCGGCAATCACTACGGCGCCCAGCGCCAGAATCCAAAGGCCCCAGTGGGCACGTATCCATTGCTTCATGAAGTTCCCTCTTTTCCTGAATAGCAAGGATGATTGTACCAAAAAAACACCCGCATTGCAACCGGAAAGGCAGATGTAAATCCTGAAAAAGGCCCTTCTCCCCTTCCGGTTCCGCTTTTCGCGCTCATGAATTGCGTTCGTTTGTTCCTATGACAAACGATTTCATATTTTTCTTGAAAACGATTTCATATGCATCTCTTGATAATTTATTTCATTTTGTTGAAAATAATCCTTTATATTCTGAAAATAAGTTATATATTATAGGAGTGTGAAGTGTGTTTGTGCAATCTAAAATGCAACACGATTTCCCTTATCCATCACGACAAGAAAGGAAAGTCAGCATGAACCAGTATGTTTTTGATCCTGTGAAGCTGATCGTTGAAACCAAGTTCGGAGCGCTTCGCGGCGTAACCTATGGCGACGTCAACATTTTCATGGGCGTCAAATACGCCGAAGCAAAACGTTTCCACATGCCGGTGGAGCAGCAGCCCTGGGACGGCGTAAAGAACGCCTATACCTATGGCCCCATCACGCACCAGATGCTGCCACCCAACCCGCCCCCCTATTACCGCGGCCTGCACATGCTGCAGAAGCAGAGCGAGGACTGCCAGAATCTGAACATCTGGGCCCCGAAGACGC
>CACXCV010000022.1 GCA_902766215.1 Oscillospiraceae bacterium | reverse complement strand
GGGCCTGCGCGGCGATGTGATGGAGCTGGTGAAGAAGCTGAATGTGCCCGTGGTGCGCTATCCGGGCGGCAACTTTGTCTCCGGCTTCCGTTGGGAAGACTCTGTCGGCCCGAAGGAAGAGCGTCCTGCCCGTCTGGATCTGGCGTGGAAGACCACCGAGCCGAACAGCTTTGGCATGCAGGAGTTTGTTTCCTGGTGCAAAAAGGCCGGCACCAGCCCCATGTACTCCATCAACCTGGGCACCCGCGGCGTGCTGGACGCGCAGGACGTGGTTGAATACGCCAACCACAAGGGCGGCACCCGCCTCTCTGACCTCCGCCGTGCCCATGGTGCGGAAGAGCCCTATGACATCAAGCTCTGGTGCCTGGGCAACGAAATGGACGGCCCCTGGCAGACCGGTCACAAGACGGCCCGCGAGTATGGCCGCATTGCCAACGAGGCCGGCAAGGTCATGAAGTGGGTTGACCCCAGCATCGAGCTGGTTGCCTGCGGCTCCAGCGGCAGCGGCATGCCCACCTTTGGCGAGTGGGAGCGCGAGGTGCTGGAGGAGTGCTATAACACGGTGGATTACATCTCACTGCACCGCTACTATGGCAACCCGACCAACGACACGCCCAACTTCCTGGCCAGCACCATGGACATGGATGCTTTCATCAAGACGGTGGTCGCCATCTGTGACAGCGTGAAGGGCCAGAAGCACAGCAAGAAGCAGATCAACCTGTCCTTTGACGAGTGGAACGTGTGGTATCACTCCAACCAGCAGGATCAGGAGCTGCACAAGACCGAGCCGTGGGGCACGGGCCTGCATCTGCTGGAGGACGTGTACAACTTTGAGGATGCGCTGCTGGTTGGCAGCATGCTGATGACCCTCATCCGCAACGCAGACCGCGTGAAGATTGCCTGCCTGGCCCAGCTGGTGAACGTCATTGCCCCGATTATGACTGAGAATGGCGGCGGCGCTTGGGCGCAGACCATTTTCTGGCCGTTTATGCATGCCTCAAACTATGGCCGCGGCGTGGCGCTGAACGCGCTGGTGTCCAGCCCGACCTATGACTGCACCGAGTTTACCGATGTGCCGTATATCGACGCGGCTGCAACGATGAACGACGATGGGTCTGTTACGGTGTTCTGCGTGAACCGTCACATGGAGGAAGACTTTGAACTGGAGCTGGATATGCGGTCCTTTGGCGACCTGAAGCTGAAAGAGCACATTCTGCTGCATCATGACGACGTGAAGGCGATCAACACGGTGGACAACCCCAACAATGTTGCACCCGTGGCCGGCCCCGGCGGCAAGGACGGCAAGTATTTCATCCCTGCACTGAGTTGGAACGTCCTTCGCTTTGAAAAATAAGAAAAGGAGATTTAACATGAAATATCAGGCGTTTAACCCGTATCTGCCGTCGTGGGAATACATTCCCGACGGGGAGCCGTATGTTTTTGACGGGCGGGTGTATGTATATGGTTCGCACGATCTGTTCAACGGCTATGTGTTCTGCCAAGGTGATTATGTCAGCTGGTCTGCACCAGTGGACGATCTGTCCGACTGGCGGTATGAGGGCGTGATTTATCCCCGCAACGCCGACCCAATGAACAAGGACTCGAAAATGTGCCTGTATGCACCGGACGTGACGGTTGGCCCGGACGGACGGTATTACCTGTACTATGTGCTGGATCACGTGGACGTGGTTTCGGTGGCTGTGTGCGACAAGCCGGCGGGCCAGTATGAATTCTATGGCTATGTCCATTATCCGGATGGGACCCGGCTGGGCGAGCGCGCAGGCGACGAGCCGCAATTTGACCCGGGCGTGTACACCGAGAACGGCAAGACCTATCTTTACACCGGCTTCTGTGGCCGCGGGGACAAGTCCCGCAGCGGCGCGCAGGCCACGGTGCTGGACAGCGACATGCTGACGATCCTTGAAGCGCCGAAGATTATTGTTCCGGGCAGCGAATACAGCGCCGGCACGGAATATGCGGGCCACGCGTTCTTTGAGGCGCCGTCGATCCGTAAGATTGGCGACACGTGGTATTTTGTCTATTCGTCTGAGGTGATGCACGAGCTGTGCTATGCTACCAGCAAGCACCCGACGGAGGGCTTTACCTATGGCGGCGTGATTGTCAGCAACTGTGACGTGGGCATTGACACCTATAAGCCGGCGAACATGCGCGTGACGGTGGGCGGCAACGACCACGGCGGCCTGGTCAAGGTCGGCGAACAGTGGTATATCTTCTATCACCGTCAGACCAACGGTACTATGTACAGCCGCCAGGGCTGTGCCGAGCCGGTGACCATTGCGGCCGACGGCAGCATTGCCCAGGTGGAGATTACCTCCTGCGGCCTGAACGGCGGCCCGCTGGTGGGCAAGGGGATTGAATATCCGGCATATCTGGCCTGCCACCTGTTTGTGGAGGATGCGCCCAGCGGCAATCCGTTTATGAGCATGGCACGGATGCCCAAGGTGACGCAGGACGGCAAGGATGGCGATCGGGATCCGGGCTTTGTAACCAACATCTCCAACGGCGCGACCATCGGATTTAAATATTTCGATGTTCAGGACGTCAGCAAGATTACCATCTGGGCCCGCGGCTATGGCCACGGCGGCAAGTTTGAGGTGAAGACGGCCTGGGACGGCGAAGTGCTGGCAGAGATCCCGGTGATCAACACCAACGTGTGGGAGCCGTATTCTGCGCCGGTGACGATTCCTAATGGCGTGCACTCGATCTACTTTACCTTCCGCGGCTTTGGCTCGCCGAGTCTGAAGTCGTTTATGCTGGAGTGATTCAGCAGAAGGCTGAACAGGAAAACCGCCCGCTGCGCATATTGCGCAGCGGGCGGTTTATGTTTTCAGAGAGAAAAAGGGCGGAGCGGCAAAATGCCGCTCCGCCTGAGGAGAAAGTCTTATTTGAGGACGGAGATTGCGTCGCTGATTTTCTTTTCGTAGGCCTCCATGCCGTATTTGTCGACCTCGGCCTTGTTCTTGGCCCCGTGGGTCAGGCAGCCGGCGCCGCCGATGCAGCCGCCGATGCAGGCCATGCCCTCGATGAAGTTGGCGTCCAGCAGGCCCTTGCTCTTTTTCAGCAGGGCGACGCGGCAGGCCTCGATACCGTCGCAGGAGCAGGCCTTCAGCTGGAAGTCGGTGACGTTGTGCTCCTTCAGGCCCTCGGCCACGGCGTCGGACAGGCCGCCGCTGCGGGCGAAAATGCGGCCGTAATAGGAGGCGTTGTCCAGGACGTCCTCCGGCAGGGTGGTGATGTCCAGATCCTTGCTGTCAAACAGAGCCTGCAGCTCTTCAAAGGTCATGGCGGCATCCACATAGGGCTTGATGCTGTCTTTTTTGACCTCGGCCTTCTTTGCCGTGCACGGCCCGATGAAGATCACCTTGCACGGATCCTCGTGCTCTTTCAGATATTTGGCGATGGCGCCCATGGGGGAGAGGTTGTGGGAGACATAGGGCAGCAGGTCCGGGAAGGACTTTTCGATGTAGCTGACAAAGGCGGGGCAGCAGGAGCTGGTGAGGAAGCCCTTTTCGACCAGTTCGCGCGACTCGGCGTCGGCGACCATATCGGCGCCCAGCGCAGCCTCGACCACGGTGTGGAAGCCCAGTTCCTTCAGGCCGGTGATGACCTGGCCCAGCTTGGCATAGGTGAACTGGCTGGAGATGGACGGGGCAACCACCGCGAAGACCTTGTAGTTCTGGTTGTTGTTGCTCTTTTTAATGATGTCGATGACATCCAGGATGAAGGACTTGTCGGTAATCGCGCCGAAGGGGCACTGATACACGCAGGCGCCGCAGCTGATGCACTTTGAGTCGTCAATGGCAGCGGCCTTGGTTTTCTCGTCCATATGGATTGCCTTGACCTTGCAGGCGTTCTCGCAGGGGCGGGTGCGGTTGACAATGGCGGTGTAGGGGCACACCTTGGAGCAGGCGCCGCAGTTGGCACATTTGCTTTTGTCGATGTGGGCCACGTGCTGCTGATCGAAGGTGATGGCGCCAAAGCGGCACACGTCCTCGCAGCGATGCGCCAGGCAGCCGCGGCAGGTGTTGGTAACCTCGTAGCCGCTCAGGGGGCACTCGTCACAGGCAATATCAATGACCTCGATCACGTTGGGGTTATCGCGGTCGCCGCCCATGGCAATTTTCACCCGCTCACCCAGGATGGCGCGCTCTTTATATACGCAGCAGCGCATGGTGGGCACGTTGCCGGGGACGATGGTCTTGGGGATGTTCAGGACGTTTTCGAGAAGTGTGTCATTCCAGGCAAGCCGTGCCACTTCACGGAGGACCTTATACTTCAGGTGCTGAACTTTTGTGTCGAATTTACGCATGGAAATCCTCCTTCAGAAATAGCTGACCTTGATCCGCTTACCCATCTTTTTCAGACAGTCGCTAAGCTCGTTGACCAGGTTCATTTTGATGTTGAAGTTAATGGGCAGGTCGGGATTCTGGTGCGCCGGGTTGACGGCGCGGCCGACAAAGAAATTGATGTCGGTGGCCTCTTCAAACAGCAGGCGGCAGATCAGGGACGCGCCGTCGTGATGCATGCTCCAGTGCTCGTACAGCTCGTTGGCGCCCAGGGCGTCCTTGGCGTATTCGATGACTTTGTTGATGGTAATCACGCCCTCGGTGACCAGATCGACGCCCTCGATGGACGCAATGGGCGGTACGTCGCTGCGCTCGAAATCCAGGCTGGCACGCAGGGGCTTGCCCAGATATTTGGCGACGATGGACGAGGTGGTGCCGCCGCAGACGATGTGCTTGCCCTCCTTGGAGAAGAACAGCGACATCATGCGGTTGCAGTCGTCGCGGTTGCGCGGCGGGCCAAAGAGCAGATTCATCGGCTCACGCCGGCGGATCCGGACCACACAGGCAGTGGCGTCGTCACCGGGGTGATAGCCATACTGCTTGTTGCACTCGTCCACCAGCATGGTGGAGAGCGTCTTGGCCGTGTATCCCACATGAGCAAAGGTCTTCATGAAATCGGCGATGTCCTCGCGCTTCCAGCCGAAGTTGAAGGCCAGGCCGATGCCGGCATGGGGGCAGCCGTCGCTCATGGCGATGAAGATATCGTTCTCCTGCAGCTTGATGGTCGATTTATAGATGGTTTTGCCGTCGATGCTCAGCTCGCTGCGGGGGTACTCGTAATTTTCGCAGTCGCGGATGAGAATGACGTGCGGGTTATCATACTGGATGATCTCCGCTGTGGTGTTGTCGATTAGGTGAATGATCGTAAAGGTGGAATAGGCCACGCCGCGCACCGAGCAGATGGGAAGGGTGGCGGCGATGGTGGAGACACACTCCTCCAGCGGCAGACCCTCGGCCATCATGGTGGAGATAATCTTGGAGGTCAGCGTGGAGAGAATGCTGGCCTTGACGCCGCTGCCCAGGCCGTCGGCCAGGACGATGACGGTGGAGTTTTCGCTCTGCTCGACAATGTCCACATGGTCGCCGCAGAGCTGCTCCCCCTCGTGGTTGATGCTTTTCCAGCCGATGTCAGCACATAAGTTATTCATTGCTGATCGACTCCTTCAGCTTGGTGAGGGCAATCTTTGTCTCAGCGGCTGTTTCGCCCAGCAGAGAGGCAATCTCCTGTACGATCCGCATCTGCTTGTCTACCACGCGGTCGGCGATCTCAACCGTCTGGCGGCTGATGTTTTCCTTCTTCTCACGCTGGGTCTCTTCCTCGGTGACGTCACGGAGGATGCAGACCAGCAGGCGGTACTCCCGGTCGTAGACAATGGTTTCTTCCATATATTTTTCATACTCGGCCAGGTAAACGCGCTTGTTGTGGATGTTGGTGCCTTTGTTGAGCACGTCGATAAAGTCGGTGGGGTCAAGAATCCGCACCACCTGGTCGCCCATGATGTCGCTGGCATAGCGCAGGTTGAGAATTTTCAGCGCGACCTTGTTGATCTGCTGCACTTCCAGCTTTTCGTTGAGGACGATCAGGCCGTTGGGCGTGTTGCGGACGATGGTGTCGGAGAAGCTCTCGGCCTTGTCCTTCAGGTAGGGGAGGCACATGGAGATTTCAGCCTTGCCCTGCAGGATGGCGATGGCCTTTTCGCGGCAGGTGTCATAGCCGCAGGAGCCGCAGTTCAGCTCGTCCGAAGGCTTTATTTTGCCCATCTGGCGCAGCGTGTCATGGATTTGCTCCTCAGACGGCTGCGGCATCCGACGCTCGATGACGGAAAACGTCTTCTGCAGAGCCAGCGGATCCGGCTGTTCGACGACAAAGTCCTTCTTGCCGGCATACTGTGCGATGGCAATGTAATCCTTGACGGGGGAGCTGTGATATTTCTCCATGACCGGGCCGCCGACGCAGCTGCCCACGCAGGCGGACATCTCGATGAAGCAGCGGCTCAGTTTGCCGCTTTCGATGTCCTTGAGGGCGGCCATACAGTTTTCCGTGCCGTCGATGGCCATATAGGTATAGTTGGGATTGTTCTGAGCCATGGTCTTGAGAATGCCGCCAGTGGTGGGGAAGAAACGGGCGCGGCTGTTTTCCTCGGCGTCCATCTCCTGCTCCAGCTCGATATGCTCGGCTTTGAGCCAGTTGGTCAGCTCGTCATATGTCAGCACGGCGTCGACAAGACCCTCGTAGTACTGTGCCTCATCCTTTTTAGCCACGCAGGGGCCGATAAAAACGGTTTTTGCATTAGGGATGCGCTGCTTGATGTCGCGGCAATGCGCCTGCATGGGGGAAAGGACGCTGGCCAGATAGGGCAGCTCAGAGGGGAAGTATTTCTGGATGAGCAGGTTGATCGAGTGGCAGCAGGAGGTGATAATGACATCGCTGGCCTGCTCGTTGACCAGGCGCTCGTACTCGGTTTTGACAATGGTGGCGCCAATGGCAGTTTCTTCCACATCGTGGAAACCAAGCTGCTTGAGTGCCTTGCGCATGGCATGGATGCCCACGCCCTGATAGTTTGCCACAAAGGACGGTGCCAAGCTGACAACCACAGGATCGGAGCCCTGCAGGATTACCTTGACCTTTTCGGTTTCGTCCACGATCTGCTTGGCGTCCTGCGGACAAACGACAAAGCACTGACCGCACATGATGCACTCGTTGCCGATGATATACGCCTGGTTACCGGAAAAACGGATCGACTTGACGGGACAGTGGCGGATGCATTTATAACAGTTTTTACAGTTGGATTTCTTTAAGGTCAGGCAGTCCATGCCAATCCTACCTCCTGGATGAAATCTTTTTCAGAACGTTGTCCTCGAAAAACGTATGGAAGGTTTCGGGCGTTACACCAGTGTAGACATCGTCATCCACGGTGATGGTCACGCCGACACGGTTGCACCGGCC
>CACXCV010000021.1 GCA_902766215.1 Oscillospiraceae bacterium | reverse complement strand
CTCTCCGGCGGCCAGCAGCAGCGCGTGGCCATCGCCCGCGCCCTGGTCAACCGGCCGAAGGTGCTGCTGCTCGACGAGCCGCTGGCCGCGCTGGACCTGAAGCTGCGCAAGGACATGCAGAACGAGCTCAAGCGCATCCAGCAGGCCATGGGGATTACCTTTATCTATGTGACCCACGACCAGGAGGAGGCCCTGTCCATGTCCGACACCGTGGTGGTGATGGACGGCGGGCGCATCCAGCAGATCGGCACCCCCGAGGACATTTATAATGAGCCAAAGAACGCCTTCGTCGCCGACTTCATCGGCGAGAGCAACATCCTCGACGGCATCATGCACGAGGACTATGTGGTGGAGTTCTGCGGCAGAAAGTTCCCCTGCCTCGACGCAGGCTTTGCCCCCAGAGAGCAGGTGGACGTGGTCATCCGGCCCGAGGACGTGGACATCGTCCCCGTGGACGAGGGCCAGCTGAAAGGTGTGGTTACCGACCTGACCTTCAAAGGTGTACACTACGACATCATTGTGGATCTCAAGGGCTTTAAGTGGCTCATTCAGACCACCGACCACAGCCCCGTGGGGGCCCAGGTGGGCATCCGCCTGGAGCCAGACGCCATCCACGTCATGCACAAGAGCGCATACTCCGGCCAGTTCGGCGACTATAGCTCCTACAGTGCAGAATATGACGAGATGGCCGACAGCACGGAGGAAGAGGCCGATGAATAAAAAGCAATGGCTGGCCGGGCCGTATGTGGTGTGGATGATCATCTTCACCGTGGTGCCGCTGTGCGTAGTGGCCTACTATGCACTGACCGATTCGATCACCGGCGAATTCACGCTGAAAAACCTGGCCAATGTGGGCAATTATCTTCCAATTTTCCTGCGCTCGGTGGGGCTGAGTCTCGTCTCCTCCGCCATCTGTCTGGTGGTGGGCTATCCGGTGGCCTATTGCATTGCCCGGTCGAAGCCCTCGACCCAGCGGCTGCTGTACCTGCTGGTGATGCTGCCCATGTGCATGAGCTTTCTGCTGCGGACGCTGGCCTGGGTCGCCCTGCTGGAGGACACCGGCATTATCAACACGTTTCTCGGCAAGCTGGGCATCGGCCCGCTGCCGCTGGTGCGGCACTATGGCGCGGTGGTGCTGGGCATGGTGTACAACTACCTGCCCTATATGATCATGCCGCTTTACAGCGTGATTGTCAAAATCGATCCCCGTCTGGTGGAGGCAGCCCAGGACCTGGGCTGCAACAGCCGGCAGGTGTTCGGGCGGGTGATTCTGCCGCTGTCGCTGCCGGGCATTGTCTCCGGTGTGACGATGGTCTTTGTCCCGGCGGTAAGCACCTTCTACATCTCGCAGAAGCTGGGCAGCGCCGCCACCACGCTCATCGGCGACGTGATCGAGTCGCAGTTCAAGGGCGCGTATAATCCCAACCTGGGCGCGGCCATGAGCCTGGTGCTGATGGTGCTGATCTTCCTCTGCGTGGGCGTGATGAACCGCTTTACCGACGACGACGGAGAGGAGATGGTGACGCTGTGAAGCGCTTTAACCGCATTTTCACCGCCGTTGTGTTTCTCTTTCTCTATATCCCGATGATCGTGCTGGTGGTCGCCAGCTTCAACACCGGCACGGACCTGGCCACGTTCGAGGGCTTTACCCTGCGGCAATACGCCGAGCTGTTCCGCGACGGCAGCCTGCTGCGCCTGCTGCGCAACTCGCTGATCATCGCGGTGCTCTCCAGCCTGCTGGCCACGGTGCTGGGCACGATGGCAGCCGTGGGCATCCACTCCATGCGCGGCAAAATGCGCAGCCTGGTCATGACCATGACCAACATCCCCATGACCAACCCGGACATTGTCACCGGCGTGTCGCTGGCGCTGCTGTTTGCCTTTGTGGGCCAGCTGCTGAAGATTCACAGCATCATGGGCTTTGTCACGCTGCTCATCGCCCACGTGACCTTCAACCTGCCGTATGTCATCCTGTCCGTGCTGCCCAAGCTGCGGCAGATGGACGGCGACCTGCGCGAGGCGGCGCTGGACCTGGGCTGCACGCCGCTGCAGGCCTTCTTCAAGGTGATTCTGCACGAAATCATGCCCGGCGTGGTCTCCGGCGCACTGATGGCCTTTACCATGAGCCTGGACGACTTTGTTATCAGCTATTTCGTCTACGGCGCCCAGTTTGTCACCCTGCCGGTGGAGATCTACAACTTCACAAAAAAGCCCCTGCATCCCAAGATCTACGCGCTGTTCACGGTGCTCTTTGTGGGCATTCTGCTGGTGATGGCGCTGATGAATCTGCTGCAGGCGCGGGACGACCGCCGCCGCAAGGCCGGCCGGCAGAAGTCCTGAACCGACTTGTGTTCCCCTGCGCGCGGGCGCAGATCAAATACCAGAATAAAAAAGGAGAGGTATCATAAGTTGAAAAAGAAGCTCTTTACTCTCGCGCTGGCGCTGCTGCTGACGCTGGCCGCGCTCCCTGCCGCCCCGGCCAAGGCGGCCGGCGGCTCCATCACCGTGTATAACTGGGGCCAGTATATCTCCGACGGCAGCGACGGCTCGCTGGACGTCATCGCTGCCTTTGAGGAGGCCACCGGCATCAAGGTCAACTACATGATGTTCGATTCCAACGAAACCATGTACACCAAGCTGAAAACCGGCGGCAGCAGCTATGATGTGATCATCCCCTCGGACTATATGATCGCCCGGCTGATTGCAGAGGATATGCTTGAAGAGCTGAATTTTGACAATATCCCCAACTATCAGTACATCGACGCGTCGTTCCGCGGCATGGATTACGACCCCGAGGAAAAATACTCCGTGCCCTACACCTGGGGCACCGTGGGCCTGATCTACGACACCAAGTATGTCCAGCAGCCCGACAGCTGGACCGCCCTGTGGGACGAGGCCTACAGCGGAAAGATT
>CACXCV010000020.1 GCA_902766215.1 Oscillospiraceae bacterium | reverse complement strand
TATGAGGTGAGCGTCTGCACTTTTCCGGCCTATACGGAGACATCTGTGAGCGCTCGCCAGCAGCAGCTGGCCGACATCCAGGCACGACGCGCCGAAAGCTGGCGCGCCGAGATGACGAAAAAACTGAAAGGAGACTGACAAGATGGCACTCAAGGTACTGATGCTGCGCAGCAAGCTGACCCCGCTGCAGCAGCAGCTGACCCAGCTGACACAGGCGCGCGACGCCTTTGCGCAGCGGGAGGCGGAGCTGGAAGCGGATATCGCCGCTGCCCAGACCGACGAGGAGCGCAGTGTGGTGGAGGAGGCTGTGACGGCCTTTGAGACTGAGCGCAGCGCCAATCAGGCGGAGATCACCCGCGTGCAGGGCCTGATCGACGCCATGGAAGAAGAAATCCGCAGCCTGGAGCAGGCGCAGACACCGCCTGCCGCCCCGGCCGCAGAGCAGACTGAAAGGAGAATGAGCCCCATGCCTATCGAAAACACCGAGCGCCGCTGGCTTGGCCTGACCTATGCCGAGCGCGACGCACTGCTGACCCGCGACGACGTCCGTGACTTTCTGCAGCAGGTGCGCAGCATGCGTGCCGCCGGCGGCAGTGTGAACGGCGCGGCCCTCGGCATCCCAGACGGCTTTATGCCGATCCTGCGCGACCTGACCTATCAGGAGTCGCGCCTGCTGCGCTATATCACCATGCAGCACTTTGCCGGCACAACCAGGCAGAACATCGCCGGGGTGGCACCGGAGGGCATCTGGACGGAGATGGACGGCGCGCTCAACGAACTGGAACTGGACTTTCACCAGCTGACCATGGACGGCTGGATGGTGGGCGGCTATATGGCCATCGCCAACAGCGTGCTGGCCGATGACAGCGACCTGCAGCTGGCGACGACCATCCTGACCAGCCTGGCCGCGTCGATTGCCAAGGCGCTGGATAAGGCCATCGTCTATGGCACCGGCGGGCGCATGCCGGTGGGCTTTGTGACCCGGCTGGCGGCCAGCTCGCAGCCGACGTGGTGGGGCACCAATCAGGGCTCCTTTACGGACCTGCACACCAGCCACGTGCTCAAGCTTGATCTGGGCCAGAGCAGCGGCACGAACTTTTTTGCCAAGCTGGTCACGTCGCTTGGCGTGGCGAAACCGAATTTCTCCGATGGCAGGGCCGTGTGGTGCATGAACCGCAAGACGCACATCGACCTGATGTCCCGCGCGCTGGGCTTTGACTCGGCGGCTGCCATCGTGGCCGGCATCAACGGCACGATGCCGGTGGTGGGCGGCGAGATCGTGGAGCTGGACTTTATGCCCGACTATGAGATTGCCGGCGGCTTCCTGTCCCTGCAGCGCGGCGTGGAGCGCGAGGGCGTGACGCTGGAGACCTCGACCCAGGTGCGGTGGCTCCAGAATCAGACCTGCTATAAGGTGCTGGCCCGGTACGACATGAAGCCCGCCATCGGCGAGGCCTTTGTGCTGGTCAACTACAACAACGTGGAGCCGACGACCACGGCAACCTTCGGAAAGGACTATGCCAACGCCGACATCGGCACCCTGATCGTCACCACGGCGGCCGGCGGCAGCGGCAAGACCACTGTGACCGTGGCCGGCGCGGACTCTGGCGCGGCGCTGAAGTATCGGCTGGGCGGTATGGCCTGCGCCGTGACCAACGGCGAGAAGCTCGGCTCCGACTGGAAGGATCTCACCTCTGGGGCAGCTGTGGCGGCTGCGGCCGGCCAGACGATCACGGTGGCGGAAGTCGATGGCGCCGGCAAGGCGACCAAGGTGGGCTCCAGCGGCGTGACCGTTGGGTCCTGAGTGAGGAGGCGGCCTGATGTCGGCAGACTTTCGACTGCGATACCTGCAGACTGACTTGGGCCTGCGGCATGTGGGCGAGGATCAGCAGATGTACCTGGCCGGGCTGCTGACTCAGGCCGCCGCCTTCGTCCAGCGCCGGGGTGTGGCGCTGGACGAAGGGTCTGACGCGGACGACATGCTGGTGGCCATGGTGGCCGCGTGGATGTATCGGGCGAGGGCGACGGCCACCCAGCCGCCGCTGCCGCCGATGATCCGCTGCGAGATCCACGACCGGCTGGCAGCGCAGAAAATGCGGGGTGACGGCGATGATCTATGACCGCGTGCTGCGCGTGTATACGCTGGCGCCCGGCAGCTCGCCGGTGCGGCGGCAGCTGGACGCGGCCAGCGCGATGGAGCACTGCTATGCAGAGATGGAAGTCTATGCCGCCCGGTACTATCAGGGACGGCAGGCTGGCGTGACCATCACGCGGATGGTGGCGGTGCCCCGGCCGGACGACGACGTGCGCATCGAGGCAGACCAGTATGTGATCCCGGAGGACGGCCGCGTGTACCGCATCGCGCAGGCGCAGTATGGCACGGACGACAACGGCTTGCCGGTGACCACGCTGAGCCTCGCGGAGCCGGAGGGGAAGTATGAGCTATACAAGACTTGAGCGGGCGCTGGAAGCAGTGCTGCCGGGCTGCGTGTATAAGGTGCAGGCGCCCCGGCAGGGCGCGGACGGCAAAGCCCTGACACGGTATCTGGTGTGGACGCCCACCGGCGAGCGGGAGGTGACCGCCGAAGGCGCAGCGATTGCCCGGATTGGCATAGCTGTGGTCACGGCGGCGACGCAGAACGAGGAGGATCCGCTGCCGCAGCAGGTGCGGGCGGCGCTGCGGGCGGCGCGGATTGCCGTGGCCGAGGACGTGCGCAGCTATGACGACGACATGGCCACGTACTATGTGGACATCCCAGTGGAGGTGCTGCTTTAATGGCCAAGATGGAGACGAGCGGCGACCTGCCGCGGGAGCTGCTCCGGCATGCGGACGCGCTGAACGACGCAACGATAAAAGCGGCGCTGGAGGCGGGCGCATCGATGCTGGAGCAGTCCGTCAAGCGTGCCTTTGTGGCTGCCGGACATCACCGCCCCGGCGTGGCAAGACGCACCGGCGAGACGCTGGCCCACATCACGCACACCCGACGCGTCAAGCGCGATAAAAACGGAAATCCCTATGTGGAAGTGACCGTGACCGGCGCGGACGCGCGACAGCAGCGCTATGGCGCGAAGGCCTTTGTGCTCAACTATGGCCGCCGCCGGGGCGGCATCATCAAGCCCGACTGGTACTGGTCGACGGCGGTCAGGAACAACCGCGACCGGGTGGACAACGCGATGGCGGAGATCATCGCGGAAAAACTCGAAGGAGGAGACTAAAATGCCTAGCTTTGACCTGCGGCACATCATGGCCGCAAAATACACAGAGAGCAGCAGCGGCATCACCTATGACACGCCGGTTTCGGTGGGCGATGCCATGAGCGCCAATCTGGAGCTCAAATTTGCAGAAGGCCGCCTGTATGCCGAGTCGGCCCTGGCCGAGTATATGAAAAAGGCGACTGGCGGCACGATCAGCCTGGCGACCAAGTATATCCCGGACGCGGCTCAGCAGCTGCTGTATCAGGCGGCAGAAAAGGAGCGGACGCTGACCGGCAGCAAGAAAGTGACCGGGCTGAAATTCAGTAAAACGTCCAGCGGCCAGTATGTGGGCGTGAGCTTTTACGCCCCGGACATGATCGACGGCGTGGAGAAGTATACCTGCGTCTTCGTGGGCAAGGCTCTTTTCGGCCCGCCCAGCTACAGCTATCAGACGCTGGGCGATAGTCTGAGCTTTTCTACGCCGACCACGACGGGGGAGTTTCTGGCCGACAAAAACGGCGACTTGATCGAGACGGCCGTGTGTGACTCGGAGGACGACGCCAAGAGCTGGTGCAGCCTGGTCTTTGGCGTGTCCGTATCGTGAGG
>CACXCV010000019.1 GCA_902766215.1 Oscillospiraceae bacterium | reverse complement strand
TGCCAAAAGGCAGAGCGCAGAGCTTACAAGAGCCGAGAAACGCAGAGCAGAGGTTGACCGCAAGTTTGCGAAGCTGTACGAGGACTGGTCGGACGGACGCATCACGGAATACAACTTCAACATGATGTCTCAGAAATATCAGACCGAGCAGCAGGAGCTTGTCGAGAAGATCAAAAGGCTGACTGCCGAGCTTGAATCTGAAAAGCAAACAACTGTCGATGCGGAGACCTGGATTTCTCTTATCAAGCAGTATGCCAATCCTACCGAACTGACAGCGGAGCTTCTGAATACGCTGATTGAAAAGATCGTCATTCACGAAGCTACCACCGTGGACGGTATGCGTGAGCAGGATATTGACATCTACTACCGCTTTATCGGCAAAATTGAGTAAAAACAAAGATATGAGTGCCTATGCAAGTAGGCGTAGGCACTCGTACATAACCAATATCTTTAAGTGCGGGAAACGGGCGAAACCGTTCCCAACACGGAAACGCTGAAGCTCCTATCAAAGGTCTTCGACGTTTCCATCAACACGCTTCTGGGTGCGCCGCGGCAGCAAATCTGCCAGTGCTGCGGCATGCCGCTGGAAGAGGCCATAATCAGCTGCGAGCCCGACGGCACGCCAAACGAGGACTATTGCAGGTGGTGCTACCGCGACGGTTCGTTTGCCTATGGGAGCATGGACGAGCTGCTTGACTTTCTTGCGGCCCACATGGCAAACGAATCCTTCTCCCCCGACCAGGTACGGGAGTATATGCGCACGCTGCTGCCCGGGCTGAAGCACTGGCAGGCCACAACTCCATAAGCGGCAGCCCACGGCCATGCAGCGCGTGCTGCATGGCCCTGGGCGTTCTCTTTGCCGGGCAGGGCTTGACATGGCCGCTTTTTGATGTATAATAGGAAACGTTCGTTGCGCAACGATAGTTTTTATTCAGGAGGATCCCCGATGCCGCCGAAATTTCTGTTTACAAAAGAGCAGATTGTCGCCGCTGCCCTGACGATCACCCGGCGGGCCGGGCCGGCGGGACTGACCGCCCGCGCCCTGGCGGCTGAACTGGGCTGCTCGGTAAAGCCCATTTTCAGTCTGTTCAAAAGCATGGAGGACGTGCAGCAGGCCGTCCTCACAGCCGCAGACGCGCTGTATCAAGCCGCCATCGAGACGGAGATGCGCCGCGGCGACTATCCGCCCTATAAGGCCAGCGGCATGGCATATATCCACTTTGCGCGGGAGGAAAAGGAGCTGTTCAAGCTGCTCTTCATGCGCGACCGGAGCGGCGAACCCATTGTTGAAGACAGGGAGTCCATCCGGCCGCTGCTGGCGCTGATCCAGAAGAGCCTTGGCCTCAGCGAAGACGCGGCCCGCCGGTTTCACCTGGAAATGTGGCTGTTCGTCCACGGAATCGCCACCATGCTGGCAACCTCTTATCTGAATTGGGACGACGCGCTGATCAGCGACGTGCTGACCGACGCATATCAGGGTATGCGATACCGCTATCTGGAGGGAAGCAATCATGCAGGCAATTAAAACCGAACACCTGAGAAAGGAATACCGCGACGTCACGGCTGTCGAGGACCTGAACCTGCAGGTGGCGCAGGGCGAGCTGTTCTCGCTGCTGGGCGTCAACGGCGCGGGCAAGACCACCACAATCAGAATGCTGTCCTGCCTGAGCCGCCCCACCAGCGGCGAGGCGCTGCTGGGCGGGAAGAGCATCGTCCGCGACACGGCGGCGGTCAAGGCCATGATCGGCGTGTCCCCGCAGGAGACGGCGGTTGCGCCGAACCTGACCGTCAAGGAAAACCTGGAGCTGATGTGCGGCGTGCACGGCTTTTCCAAAGAAAAATCCAGGCAGAAGGTCACAGCGCTGTCGGCGCAGTTTGGCCTGGACGCCGTGCTGAAGAAAAAGGCCGGCAGGCTCTCCGGCGGCTGGCAACGCAGGCTCAGCATTGCCATGGCGCTCATCAGCGAGCCGCAGATTCTGTTCCTTGACGAGCCGACGCTGGGCCTTGACGTGCTGGCGCGCAGCGACCTGTGGGACGCGATCCGCGCGCTGAAGGGCGCAATCACCATCATTCTGACCACGCACTACATGGAAGAGGCCGAGGCGCTCTCCGACCGCATCGGCATTATGAAAGACGGGCGGCTCCTCACCACCGGCACAGCGGAGGAGCTGAAACAGCTGGCGGGCAAGGACAAATTCGAAGACGCCTTTGTCGCCATTGTAAAGGAGGATGCGACATGAAGCTGCTTGCGTTTTCTGGCAGAACGGCAAAGGAAATCCTGCGCGACCCGCTGAATCTGGCCTTCGGCATTGGGTTTCCGGTTGTGCTGCTGCTGCTTTTGTCGGCCATTCAGGCAAATATCCCGGTGAGCCTGTTCGAAATTCAGCAGCTGGCCCCCGGCATCGCCGTGTTTGGCCTGGCGTTTTTCACGCTGTTTTCTGCCACCCTGGTGGCCAGGGACCGCGAGAGCGCCTTTCTTGCCCGGCTGTATACCACGCCCCTGACGGCGCTGGACTTCATCCTAGGCTATCTGCTTCCGCTGCTGCCCCTCGCGCTGCTGCAAAGTCTCGTTTGCTACGGCGTGGCAATCATCCTGGGGCTGCCTGTCACGGGAAACATCCTGTACGCCGCGGCGCTGATGCTCCCCGCCGCACTGTTTTTCCTCTCGACGGGGCTGCTGTGCGGCAGCGTGCTGAATGTCAAGCAGGTCGGCGCTGTCTGCGGCGCGCTGTTCACCAACCTGACTGCGTGGCTGTCCGGCACCTGGTTTGACCTGAATCTTGTAGGCGGCGTGTTTCGGCGAATCGCCCATGCCCTGCCGTTCGTCCACGCGGTCGAGCTGGAGCGCGCAGCGCTGCGCGGCAGCGTTTCCACTCTTGCACCCCACCTTTTCTGGGTGCTGGGCTATGCAGCCGCCGCCACGGGGCTGGCCGTGGGACTGTTTCTGCGGCAGATGAAGCGGCAGTAACGCGGCAGCGGGCTGATCCCGCCGCCGTGTGAGGCTTGACAAGCGCTGCATCCCGGCATATAATAACGCCACGTTATTGATTGCATCGTGTTATGCCGTGTTATGACCCGGAGGGAATGCAATGCCTGCCACAAAGAAAATTACAAAAGACGCGATTATCGACGCGGCGGTGGACGTTTTGCGCGACGGCGGTTTCTCCGCCATCAACGCCCGCAGCGTGGCCAAAAAGTTAGGCTGCTCCACGCAGCCCATCTATCTGTCCTTTCGCAGCATGGACGAGCTGAAGGCCGCCCTGACCCAGCGCGTCATTGCCATGCACACGCAGCGCGTGCACGCGGTTCTGCGGGCGCACGAGGGCAGCGACAGCCGCTACAGCAGCTATGGCATGGGGTTTGTGCAGTTCGCCGCGCAGGAAAAGCAGCTGTTCCGCTGGCTCTACCTGGAGGACAACCAGTTCGGCCAGTATCAGGCGGATGTGCTGCAGCAGGAGATCATTCAGACCATTGTAGACGAATTAGGCTACAGCGAGGAAACTGCCCGGCGCTTTCACCAGGACATGATCTATTTTTCCTACGGTCTGGCGATTCTCGCCAACACCGGACACCTGCACCTGTCCGACACAGCGCTGCGCGAGGCCTTTCGCCGCGAATGCCGCGCGCTGGCCTCCGTCTATGGCCCGCCGGCCAGGCTCCCGGCATTTGCGCAGAAAGCGCAGGAATGACCGTCTTATCCGCGTTCATTCCTGCGCTTTTCTTTGTTTCTGGTGCAGCTGAAGATCTGCGCCGCGGCTAAGTCAGCAGCGGCAGCTCAGGTCCGCGCCGTTACAACCCCTGTCCCCCTGCCGCCTTGGGGAAGGCCACGGTAATCGTCGTCCCCACGCCCGGGGTGCTCTCCAGGTGAATCGTTCCATGGTGATACAGCACGGCATGCTTGACAATGGACAGGCCCAGGCCGGTTCCGCCCGACTGCTTCGAGTGGCTCTTGTCCACGCGGTAGAACCGCTCGAACACCCGGCTCTGATGCTCCGGCGCAATGCCGAGGCCCGTGTCCTTTACCGTCAGCGATGCCTCGCGCACCGTGTCGGCCACGGTCAGCTCCACCCGGCCACCCTGCACATTGTACTTGATGGCGTTGTCGCAGAGATTATAGACGATTTCGTACACCAGCCGGTGTACGCCGACCATCCGTCCCGGCGTGCCGTCCACCGTCAGCTGTACCTGCTTGGCCTCGGCCGCGGCGGAAAGCGCCTGGCTGGCCTCCTCGGCCAGATCCAGCAGAGACAGCGGCTCCTGCGGCATGTCGCCGCCCTCGTCCAGCTGGGACAGGCGGATAATGTCATCGATGAGCGTCACCAGGCGGGCCGCCTCCTGACGGATGTGCCCCACAAAGCGCGGCATATCCTCTGGCTTCACCAGTCCGTTTTCCATCAGTTCTGCGCTGCCGATGATCGACTGCAGCGGCGTCTTCAGCTCGTGGGAGACGTTGGCCGTAAACTCGCGGCGGCTCCGCTCCGACTCTGCCTGCTCGCTGACGTCAAAGGAGAGAAGCACCGTGCCTGCCACCGTGCCCTGCGACTCGATCCGGCTGATGTCAAACTGGTATTTCCGGCCGCCGCGCTGGGCGCGCAGTTCGTGGTGCCCGTCGGCCATGGCGGCGGCGATGGCCTGGCTCATCTCCTGGCTGCGGTCCACGGTTAAAAAGTCCTGCCCCACGCAGGACGGCTCTGCGCCGAACAGCGCCCGGGCCGCCGGATTGATGCTCAGTATGTTCTCCTTGGCGTCCAGCAGCACCAGCCCCTCCTGCATGCTGCCGGTAATCTGGTCAAATTCGTCCTGCCGCTGTCTGAGGCTGCGCAGCTGCTGCTCAATCTGCTGGTGTTGGGCATGGATCCGGTGCAGCAGGGGCAACAGCTCCTCATAGGCGTCGTTGTCCAGCGGGTGCTCCAGATCCAGCTGGTTCAGCGGCTGCACCACGCGCCGCGCCATACGGCCGGCCAGCAGGGCTGAAAGGATCACCGCCAGCACCGCCACAATCATAATTGGCTGGATCATCCCCATCACCAGCGTGGCAGCCGTGGCATGGCTCTTGGAAATGCGCAGCACCGACCCGTCGGACAGCCGCACGGCCTTATAGATGGTCTTTTCCGTCAGCGTGGCAGAATAGCGCGAACTGCTGCCGCTGCCCGTCTGCAGGGCCTGGGCAATCTCCGTGCGGTCGCCATGGTTTTCCATCCCGGCGGCGTCTACCTGTGTGTCATAGAGCACGCTGCCGTCGGGTGCCACCCAGGTCAGGCGATAGCTGCTGTCCAGCGCCCGCAGATAGGCTGCGCCGTCCTCCTCGGTTGCTGCGGCGGCCAGCCCCAGCTCTTCCTGCAGCAGGTCCTCCTGCAGCCCGCCGAAATAGTCGTACAGGCACCAGGTGATGATCACAAAGCTGGCCAGCAGCACTGCAATGGCCACGATGAGGATCGAGCGAAAAATACGGTTTGTCATTGTGCCACCTCCAGGCGATAGCCCACGTTACGCACGGTTTCAATCATTTTTCCATAGGGCCCCAGCTTTTGCCGCAGCGTGCGGATGTGCATGTCCAGCGTGCGGCTTTCGCCCATATACTCGGTGTTCCACACCTGCGCGAACAGCTGCTCGCGGGTAAAGGCCATGCCCGGATTGGACAGGAACAGCCGCAGCAGCTCAAACTCCTTATAAGTAATCATGATCCGCTGTCCGTCCACCGTCGCGGTGCGCTCGTCCAAGTTGACGATCAGCCCGCCGACCTGCAGCAGGTGCGCCGCCTGCCGGGGCTGGCAGCGGCGCAGCACCGCCTTGACCCGCGATACCATCTCCATCATGCCGAAGGGCTTGACCAGATAGTCGTCTGCACCCAGATCCAGACTTTGGATCTTGTCATATTCCGCGCCCTTGGCCGTGGCCATAATCACGGGGATCTGGCTCAGCTCCGGCGCGTCCTTCATCCGGCGCAGCAGCTCGACGCCGTCCACGCCGGGGAGCATCACGTCCAAAATCACCAGCTGGGGCTGCTCGGCCTGCAGCGCCTGCCAAAACGAGAGGCCGTCTTCAAAGCCCCTGGCCTCCAGCCCCGTGGAATTGAGCGCATAAATCTCGATGTCGCGGATGCTTGCGTCATCTTCTACGCACCAGATCATGTTACTCCTCCTTATGCACGCCTGTCACAGAATAGATCACCCACTCGGCAACATTGACCGCGTGATCCCCGATACGTTCAAAATACTTGGAAATCATCAAAAGGTCAAGGGCAAATTCACCGTCCTCCTGATTCTCTGCAATCAGCTGGATGATGGCGTTTTTCATCTTGATAAAATAGCCGTCGACAATGTCGTCCTGGTCGATGACCGACTGCGCCGTCTCCACGCTTTTCTTGACAAAGGCGTCGATGCTCTCGGTAACCATCTTGATCGTCGCCTGGGCCATATCGTCAATCTGGCCGCAGGGCTCCATGGTGCGCCCGCCCAGGAAGAGAATGATTTCAGCAATCTCCTCCGCCTGGTCGCCAATGCGCTCCATGTCCGTGACCATCTTCAGCGCGGCGGAAATCTGGCGCAGATCCCGCGCCACCGGCTGCTGCTGCAGCAGCAGCTTCATGCAGCGGTTTTCAATGTCCCGCTCCATCTGGTCAATGCCGCCGGCCGTGGCGGTCACTTCCTTCGCCAGGGCCAGGTCGCCCTCCGTCAGCGCCTTGGATGCCTGAGCAATGGCTTTTTCACACATGGCGCCCATTTCAATCATTTCGTGGTTGAGCATGGCCAGCTGCTCGTCAAACCGGCTTCTCATATTAACCGAACCTCCCTGTGATATAATCCTCGGTGCGCTTGTCCTTCGGCTGGGAGAAAATGTCCTCCGTCGGCCCATACTCCACCAGCTCACCCAGTAGGAAGAAGGCCGTGTTGTCCGAGATGCGCACCGCCTGCTGCATGTTGTGCGTGACGATCAGAATGGTGTACTTTTCCTTCAGCTCCATGGCCAGCTCTTCAATGCGCGAGGTGGAGATGGGGTCCAGGGCTGAGGTCGGCTCGTCCATCAGCAGCACCTGCGGCTCGACCGCCAGGGCGCGGGCAATGCACAGCCGCTGCTGCTGTCCGCCGGACAGGCCCAGGGCGTTTTTCTTCAGGCGGTCCTTGACCTCGTCCCAAATGGCTGCGCCGCACAGCGCACGCTCGACAATGTCGTCCAGCCTGGCCCGGCCGGTGATCCCGTGGGTGCGCGGCCCATAGGCCACGTTGTCATAGATGCTCATAGGGAAGGGGTTCGGCTTTTGAAACACCATGCCGATCTCCTTCCGTAGCTGGTTGACGTCCACCTCTTTGGAAAAGATGTCCGTACCACGGTAGCGGATGTCGCCGGTGATCCGCACGCCGGGGATCAGGTCGTTCATGCGGTTGAGCGACTTTAAAAACGTAGATTTGCCGCAGCCCGAGGGGCCGATCAGGGCTGTGATTTTCTTTTCGGGGATGGTCAGGCTGATATCCTTCAGCGCCTGGTGTTCGCCATACCACAGGCACATATCCTTTACAGTGATGATGTCGCTCATAAACTTCTCCTCTTCGCAAAACAGGTTTGAACCAGCGTGGCCGCCAGGTTGATCAGCAGCGTGAGTACCATCAGAATGGCTGCAATGGCAAAAGCCACGCCAAACTCGCCCTGCTCCTTGGCATAAACATACAGCGCCACCGTCAGCGTCGCGCCGGGTGTGGCCAGACCGGTCAGCAGACCGTTCACCGCGTGGGCAAAGCCCGCCGTGAACAGCAGCGCCGCCGACTCGCCCAGAATGCGTCCCACCGACAGAATGCAGCCGGTGATGATGCCGTCCACGCAGCCGGGCAGCACCACCGTGCGCACCACGCGCCACTTGCCCGCCCCCAGGCCGAAGGCGCCCTCGCGGTAGGACTGGGGCACGGTTTTCAGGCTCTCCTGGGTGGTGCGCATGATGGTGGGCAGGTTCATGATCACCAGCGTCAGGGCGCCGGCCATCAGGCAGGTGCCCATGTGGTTTGAAAAGATCAGGATGCCCACCAGGCCATAGATAATCGACGGAATGCCGGACAGCGTTTCGGCCGCGTATTCAATCACGGCCACCAGTTTTTTGTTCGAGGCGTATTCGGTCAGGTAGATGGCCGCGCCCACGCCCAGGGGCAGGACAATCACCAGCGTAGCCAGCACCACATAGAGCGTGTTGAGGATATCCGGCAGGATGCCGATGCGCCCGGTGAGATAGCTGGGCTTGGTGGACAGCAGCTCCCACGAAAGATTGGGCACGCCGCGCACCATGACATACACCAGCAGGAACAGCACCAGCGCGCCGGTCAGCCCGGCGCAGGTCACCATCAACCCGCGCATCAGGCGGCCATAGGCCCGGCGCCGCTTGGACAGAGGCTTGGTCAGCATATTATCCCTCCTTGTTCCGCTTGAGGAAGAAATTCAGCGTGGCGTTGATCAGCATGATAAACAGGAACAGCACCAGCGCGATGGAAAACAGCGCCTGCTGCTGCAGCCCGCTGGAATAAGACATTTCGCTGGCCACCGCCGTGGTGAGGAACCGGACGCTCTGGAACAGGCCCGGCATGTTGGGCGCGTTGCCCGCCACCATCATCACGGCCATGGCCTCGCCGATGGCGCGGCCCACGCCCAGCACCACCGCCGCGGCAATACCGCTGCGCGCCGCCGGGACCGACACCCGGAACCAGGTCTCCACCGGCGTAGCGCCCAGGGCCAGCGAGGCGTCCTCATACTCCCGGGGCACGGCCTCCAGCGCCGTCATCGACACCTTGATGATCGAGGGCAGAATCATCACCGCCAGCACGATGATCGCGGCCAGCAGGCTGGCCCCGTCGGGCACGCCGAACAGCCGCCGGATGCCCGGCACCAGCACCAGCATGCCCACCAGACCATAGACCACCGAGGGGATGCCGGAGAGCAGGCTCACCGCGCCCTCCATCACCTGCCGCACCCGGGGCGAAGCCGCCTTGGCCAGATACACCGCCGTGAAAAAGCCGATGGGCACGCCGATGACAATCGCTCCCGCCGTGCCATAGACGCTGGTGAGGATAAACGGCAGGATGCCATACTGCGGCTCGGCAGCAGTGGAGGCCCACACGGTGCCGAACAGGAACCTTCCCACCCCGATCTTGCGGATGGCCGGGATGCCCGAAATCACCAGATACACCGTAATCAGCAGCACGCAACCGACGGTAATCAGCCCCAGCAGAAGGAACACGCCGTGAATGGCCCGCTCCATGCGCTGTTTTCTTCTCATACGCACTCACCCTTTCTGCGGCAAGGGCGGCGGCTTTTGGCAAGCCGCCGCTCTGCTGTTATTCCGTCTTAGTTGGCGGCCACCACACCGGCGGCAGAGATCGTGTCGCGGGCTTCTGCCGAGAGGGCATAGTCGAAGAATTTCTGCGCCGCGTCAGACAGTGCCTTGCCGGTCTGCGTCACCAGAACGAAGGGACGCTGCACCACATAGCTGCCGTCCTTCACGGTCTGCTCCGAGGGCGTCACGCCGCCCACCTTCAGGGCCTTGACGCTGTCCTTCACAGAGGCCAGCGAGGCATAGCCGATTGCGTCGGGGTTCTGCGCCACGGTGGTAATCACATCACCGGTGGAGGTCAGCTCCTGGCGATATTTGCAGGCGTCCTTGGTGCCGGTGATGGACTCGAAGCCGTCGCGGGTGCCGGAGCCGGCCTCGCGGCCGATCAGGACGATCTCGGCGTCGTTGCCGCCCACGTCCTTCCAGTTGGTAATCTCACCGGTGTAGATCTTTGCGATGGTCTCCAGATCCAGGTCTTCCACAGGATTGTCCGGGTGGACGATGATGGCGATGCCGTCATAGGCCAACACCGTGCCGGTCAGGCCCGAGGCCTCTTCCTCGCTCTTGAGGGCGCGGCTGGAAAGGCCAATGTCGCAGCGGCCTTCGGACACAGCCTTGATGCCGGTGCCGGAGCCGGTGGGGTTATAGGTTACAGACGTGCCGGTTTTGGTTTCATAGGACTCGGCCAGGGCGCCGATCACCTTTTCCATCGAGGTGGAGCCGTCGGTCGTGACCGTGGAGGGGGTCTTGCTGCAGCCTACCAGCAGGGCCGCCATCAGTGCGCCGACAAGCAGCGCAGAAATCAGTTTTTTCATAATCAGTGTCTCCTTTTGTTTGGTTGGTTTTTCTCTTTACGGCTATGATTGTATTGCCGCCAAGTAAAATGAAAAAGGCTTGACATGTAAAATCGGCGTCAAATCGTTCTGTAACAAGCATTGCCCGATCCGGCCCGGTTTACACAGTCTCTTTCCCGCTCCCACAGCAAAAGGAGCCGCAAAAAAGCGCGGCCGGAACCAATTGGTTCCAGCCGCGCTGCATGATCCGGCTGCGTGTTTCGCCAGTTATTCGATTTCCAAGCGCTTGGACTGGGGCAGGACTTCCTGCTTCTTCGGCAGGGTCAGCGTCAGCACGCCGTTGTCATATTTGGCCTTGATCCCATCGGTATCAATGCCGGTCATGTCAAACTGGCGGCAATACGAGCCATAGGAACGCTCGATGCGCACCACCTTGTCCTTCTTGTCCTTGTCCTCCACCTTGGAGTGGCGCTCGGCGCTGACGGTCAGCATGTCACCGTTGAGATCCATGTGGATATCCCTCTTGTCAAAGCCGGGCAGGTCAGCCTCCAGCAGGTAATGGTCACCCTCGTCGGTCACGTCGGTCTTGAACTCGGCCAGATCCTGCGTCCCGAAGAACGAGCCGAAGGGACTGAAAAAGTTCTTTTCGAATTCTTCCATCTCGCGGAAGGGGTTATAGCTGTTCACCGAATGGTTGTTGTTTCTGCGCATAAGTTCAAACATAATCAATGCCTCCAAAAGCAAAGCTGAATTTTTATTTTCGCGGCGGTCTGTGGGGATTGGATCATCCGGCCAGACCGGCCTGAACCGGGTCGCTGATGCGGCACATCGGATGTCATCTCGGTTTCATGATCTTTGTCATTTCCTTTTGACAAGGATTATTATGCCCTGCAATATGCGATCTTGTGTGTCTTTTCTGTGAACAGAATGTAAATATTAGCACTCGCGCTCTGCGAGTGCTAATATCCTTTCTTATTGCCTTATTCCTGTCCGGCGGTGGCGTTCTTCATCCGTCCCAAAATGGCGGCAAGCAATCGTGCGCAGCCTTCTGCATGGCCGCAGCAGCGCGATATGCCGCATCATCTACTCCGCCTGCATCGCCTTGCAGAGCTGCTTCAGGTTATCCAAAACGAACGGGCTGTTTGCGGAGATGCATCCCAGCGTCGGGCATCCATCCATCTGCGCGCAGTCGGCACAGGTATCCAGCCCCTTCTCCCGCACGCAGTGATGTACGGGGCAGAGCTTGTCGCAGAATAGCGTTTTTGCCCCCGCCACACGGCAGCCGGTGCAGTTTATCATCTCCGGCGTGATCGTTACCCCGTTGAGCTTTGTCCACAGGGCGGCGGTTTTCTCGCGCAGGGCGCTGTCGTTTGTAAGCGTTGCGATGCGGGCGTCGCAGGCCTCGCAGTCCAGCCCGCAGCAGCCGATCAGTTGGGGTGCGTGTTTCATAGCTGCCTCTATAAACTTTAAGTTGTTAATTTCTTTCACTTGCGGCAATACTGCATGAAAATCTTCGCCTGAAAGCCTTTTTGCTTACCGTGTTTTTCCGGAATACGCTTAAATTCCTCAAATCCAAAGTTCATATACTTATTCACCTGCCTTACGCAGTATTATCAATCAGAATTTATCTCTCGGCAGCGATCAGTACAGCTCTGCATGGCGAACCATCCGCACCGGATAGATTTAATGGCGCTGCATTTAAGAAACAAAAGCCGGTTTTCCCGGATTGCACTGCGTCTAAGCGTCTGGCATTTTGATTTCTTCCATTTTTCCGTTTTTATAACCAATCACGCAGGTATATCTGCACTTCGGACACAACAGAGGAAAGTCCTCCAATACCGTATGGGAGCGTATCTGCGTTCTTGTTTTGCCGCCGCATTTCGGGCAGCAAAGCCAGTCCAATTTCGCTTTCGGGGCTTCCGCCATTTATCCCGCCTCCAATTGCAAAAAGCAGTCATCCCGTCACGGCATTTTCTCCTGCGCTGCCAATACGGCGCCTCTGTACGCCTGCTCCAGCTGGGAATTGATAAGCGCTTCGTCGTATTTCAGTGAATTGTTGGCAATGATGCTTGCATACCCGTGAGCAAACAGAAAAACCGTCAGAAAAACCCTTTTCGTCTGTTCCATATCAATTTTCAGGGCTCCCTGCATGGCCGAAAGAACCGGGGTAAGTTCTTCGGCGTCGATCAGTTCCAGCAGGGTGCTTCCGCTGAAATAATCCGACTGAAAAAGAAAGCGGAACAGATGCGGTTCTTCCATGGCAAAGCGGATGTAATTCATCCCGATCCCAAGCGCGGCACCCTTGGGCGGTTTTTTCATATGCATCAGATATTCCGAATGATAGCGGTCTGCCTTCGCATAGACCGTCCGTTTCAGTTCTTCCATCGTTGCGAAATGGTACATGACAGGCTGTGTGGAACAATGCAGCCGTTCCGATACAGTCCTTGCGTTGATGGTTTCCGCGCCCGTTTCACGGGCAACCGCAAAGGCCGCATCAATGATCATTTCTCTGGTGACTTTTACTTTCGCGGGCATGTTCACACCTTCACATTTATAACTCGTATTATGTATAACATAAATTATACATCAACAAATTCCGATTGTCAATCCGTCTGGAGCAAAATTTACGATCCTTCAAAAGCCTGGGAGCATGGATCTTTCGGCGCGTAATAATAAAAAAGGACGGCGGCTCTGATCTCTCAAAGCCGCCGTTCAAGCCGTTCAAATAGTCTGTCCAATCCTTCGCGCCGCGACACCCTGCCATATGCAATCTTGTGTATTGTTTCCACGGACGGAATGCAGAGGATGTTGTCTTATTCCTGCCCGGCGGCGGTCAGGTCGCCGGTTACCCGGGCCACAATGTCCCTGGCCGCATAGGGGTTGATGTGCCGCCGCTGGGCCTGGCGCATCTGCTCGGCCCGCTCGGGGCTGCGGATCAGCGACCAGGCCGTCTCCACCGCCGCCTGCGCGTTGTCCGCGCGGATGGACATCCCCCGCTGGGAGAAAAACTCGGCGTTTTTCGTCTCGCAGCCGGAAAAGGCGAGAATATGCACCAGCGGCACATTGGCCACCGCCGCCTCGGTGGTGGAAAGGCCGCCCGGCTTGGAAATCAGCACATCGGCCGCATTCATATAAGTGCTCACGTCGGTGGTAAAGGGGACGGTCTGCAGCCAGTCAAGCCCCGCATACCGCTCGTCGAGCTGCTGCTTCAGCTCGTCGTTGCGCCCGGTGAGGACGCACACGCGGCAGGCGCTCCGGCTCTGCCGCAGCACCTCGTCGCACAGGTCGGTAATGTTGCCGCAGCCCACGCCGCCGGTCATGATCAGGATCAGCGGCCCGTCCTGGGGGATGCCCAGCCTGTCCCGGGCCGCCGCTTTGTCCAGGCGGCCGGCAAACCGCGCACCCACCGGAATGCCCGTGGGGACAAGCCGCGCGCTCTCCATGCCCTTGTCCACCATCTCCTGCCGCAGATCCTCGTGGGGGATGAAATAGGCCTCCAGCTTTGTCTCGGCAAAGAAGGGGATACAGGTATAGTCCGTCAGAATGCCATAGCACGGGACGCGGCAGTCCGTCTTGCGGTGGACGGCCGTCATGGCCTCCATGGCAAACAGGTGCGTGGTGATCACGGCATCAAAGCCGTTTTCCGTGATATAGCGCTCCAGGTGCCCGGCATAGAGCGAATTGGCAAAATAGATGGGCGAGGCCAGCCCGGCCGAGCTGTACAGGTCGCCCACCCGGTAAATCATGCCGAAGGCGGCCGGCGCTTTTTTGATGATCCCGTTATACGAGGCGGCGACAATCCCCGCCGTCTTTTTTCTGCCGAAGGACAGCGGGTCGGCCTGGGTATAGTCCAGCCCCCGTCGCTCCAGCCGCTCGGTGATGGCGCGGGCCGCGCTGTTGTGCCCCTCGCCGGTGTCGCAGCTGAGTACCAATAGCTTCATGGCTTGTTGCCTCGTCCTTTCTTTTTGTCTTTTCCCCGGCAGAACAGGCCCGCAAGCCCGCCGCCCAGCCTGTCCCGCAGGCCGGCAGCCGTTTCGCCCGCGGCGCGAAGCTTGTCCGCGGCGCAGAGGATCAGGCTCTCCCGGTAGCGCGGCAGCACCCGGCCCAGCGGGAACATGTGCGAGCGGATCATGTTCCGCTCGATGTCGTTCAGGCCAAAGTCGCGCTGGGCATTATGCGCCGCGCGCCCCGCGTGGTAAAACGCATGCAGCCGGTGGCTTTTGTCCGGCACATGCCAGTCATAGAGAAAATAGTCGTGCAGCAGCGCACCCCGCACCAGCGAGCGGGTGTTCACCCGGATGGCCAGCGCTCGGGCAATCTTCACGCACAGCACCGCCACCATCAGCGAGTGGCCATAGACGCTGACCCTGCCGTGCTGCATAAAGGTCTTTTCCTGCTGCATTCCGCCGGAGCGGAGAATATCCCCGCCGTATTGCCGGACAATCTGCTCGGCGCTCTTGTGCTTGCGCATGGTTTCCCTCCCCCGTGGGGCTGCCGTTTGTGTGTTGGGTCTATTATACCGCAGCGGTGCCCCTGAGACAATGGGCATACCCAACGAAAAACCCGATTTGCGTCAAGACGCAGCGGGAGGGCTGCCCATACGGACAGCCCTCCCGCTGCGGATCAGGATGAAAAAGCGGAACAGCAAGGAAAAACAGCGCCATACTCCCCCGGCGGCTGCGCCTTATTCGCCGCTGCCGCCATAGTTGGCCAGCACCCGGGCGGAGGGATCGTCCACGTCGCAGCCCTGCCAGGCCCGGTTTGGCATCCAGAAGCCGGCGATCATCTCCGCCTGGCCGGGATAGTACCGCTCGAAAATCTCGCGGTAGAGCAGCGACTCCTTTGTGAACGGCATGGCATGGGGATAGCGCCGCCGCCGGGTCTCGTATTCCTCGTCGGTATACAGGCCCGCGGCGTATTCCTTCAGGTCGTCCACCATCGAGTGGCCCACCGCGTCGGAAAACGCGGCCTTTTCGCGCCAGAGAATGTCATGGGGCAGATAGTCCCCTTCAAAGGCGCGGCGGAGCAGATATTTGCCCTTACCATAGACGTTGATCTTCTTCTCCGGGTCAATGGCCATCACATAGCGGACAAAATCCAGGTCGCCGAAGGGCACCCGGGCCTCCAGCGCATTGCTGCTGATGCAGCGGTCGGCGCGCAGCACGTCATACATGTGCAGCTGGCGGACGCGCATCTCCGCCTCGGCCTGAAAGGCCGCCGCCGTGGGGGCATAGTCGGTATATTTATAGCCGAACAGCTCGTCGGAGATTTCGCCCGTGAGCAGCACGCGGATATCGGTGTTTTCGTGGATCCATCTGCACAGCAGATACATGCCCATGCTGGCGCGGATGGTGGTAATGTCATAGGTGCCCAGAAGGCGGATCACCGTCTCCAGCGAGTCGAGCACCTGCCGCCGGGTCATCCGCACCTCGGTGTGCCGGCTGCCGATGTACTGTGCCGCCTGCCGGGCATATTTCAGGTCGATGGCGTCGGTGTCCATGCCGATGGCAAAGGTGCGGATGGGCGTGCGGCTCTTTCTGGCGGCGATGGCGCACACCAGCGACGAATCCAGCCCGCCCGAAAGCAGAAAGCCCACCTTGGCATCGGCCACCAGCCGCTTCTCCACCCCGGCGGTCAGCTTGTCGCGGATAGTCCGGCACACCGTGTCCAGGTCGTCGTGACATACCGCCGCCACTGCCGCCGGGTCGGCATAGCGGACAAACTTCCCGCCCCGGTAATAGTGCCCCGGCGGGAAGGGCATCACCCGGCTGCACAGGCCGGTCAGGTTCTTTGCCTCGCTGGCAAAGACAATCACACCCTGCCGGTCATAGCCATAGTACAGCGGGCGGATGCCGATGGGGTCGCGGGCGGCGATATACTCCCCCGTCTGCCCATCGTAGAGGATCAGGGCAAACTCGGCGTCCAGCATGGCAAACATGTCCGTGCCGTATTCCCGGTACAGGGGCAGCAGCACCTCGCAGTCCGAGCCGCTGCGGAAGGCATACTTCCCCGCCAGACAGGCCTTCCAGCGCTCAAAGCCATAGATTTCCCCGTTGCAGACCAGATAGCTGCCGTCCAGGGTAAAGGGCTGCATACCCTCGGGACTCAGGCCCATAATCGCCAGCCGGTGGAAGCCCAGCAGGCCCCTGCCGGTATCGACAATCCGGCTCTCGTCCGGCCCGCGGGAGACCGTCTGGCAAAAGCCCGCTTCAAAATCAGAAAAGGCGGCACAGGGGCCGCAGTAGCCCATAATCGCACACATGGCAAATCCTCCAAACCCATTTGGTTGTTGTTTTTGTCAGCAATGGAATAGGGCAAGTGCTGCGTCTCGCTGTGCCACCTATCTTTTGTCTCATTGCGGCCTCTGTCAAGGCCCGACCATCGTAACGGTTGGCCTGCCGGCGCACCTACCGGGATTGCTCCGTTCGGATTGCAGCTCACCGGGTGTTATTCGCGCAGGCTCTGCCGTATGGCTTCCACCGTCCCATACTCGCTGCGGGTGAGCTCCCGCGGTACTTCTCCCGGTTCAAACGCTTTTCAATTGTCGTTGGCCGCGCCGCTTATTCCTCGTCCTGCAGCGCGTCATAGCCTTCCTCGCCGGTGCGGACCTTGACCACGTTCTCCACGTCATAGACAAAGATCTTGCCGTCGCCGATGTGGCCGGTATAAAGCACCTTCTTGGCCGTTTCGATGACGCTGCGCACCGGCACCTTGCTGACCACGATGTCCACCTGTACCTTGGGCAGCAGGTTGGTCTCCACTGGGACGCCGCGGTAATACTCCGGCCGGCCCTTCTGGATGCCGCAGCCCAGCACATGAGACACCGTCATGCCGGTGATGCCGATCTGGCTCATGGCGTTCTTCAGCGGCTCCAGCTTTGCCTCCTTGCAGAGGATCTCCACCTTGGTGAACTTGGGCGTGCCAGCCTCGCCCGTGCACACCGGCACCTTTTTCACCGGGATTGCCTCGTCAGCCGTCGCCGCCACAGGCACCGCCACAGGCGCTTCCTCCGCCGTGGCCGTGTCGGGCAGCATGGCAAAGCCGGCATAGGCCGTCAGCAGGCCATGCTCGGACACGTCCAGGCCCTCGATCTCGTCGGCCGCGTCGGCCCGCAGGCCGATAGTGTGCTTGAGCAGCAGGAACACCATCGTGATGATCACCGAGACATAGGCCGCCACGGTCACCACGCCCAGCGTCTGCACGCCCAGGAAGTGGAACCCGCCGCCATAGAACACACCCTTTTCCGTGGACACGCCTGTGGCAAAGAAGCCCGTGAGGATTGTGCCCAGGGCGCCGCAGACGCAGTGTACCGAGATGGCGCCCACCGGGTCGTCGATCTTGGCAACCTTGTCGAAGAATTCGACCGACAGCACAATAACAATGCCGAACACCAGGCCCATGATGGCCGAGCCCAGGGGGTTGACTGCGTCGCAGCCGGCGGTGATGCCCACCAGGCCGGCCAGCGCCGCGTTATAGGTCATGGACACATCCGGCTTTTTGTAGCGGATCCAGGTAAACACCAGCGTGGCGCAGCAGGCGACCGCCGCGCAGAGGTTGGTGTTGAAGAACACCAGGCCGGCGCTCTGCATCAGCTCATCGCTGTCCATGCCCAGGGTGGACGCGCCGTTGAAGCCGAACCAGCAGAACCACAGGATAAACACGCCCAGCGCGGCAAAGGTCAGGTTGTGGCCCAGGATGGCGCGGGGCTTGCCATCCTTGCCATATTTGCCGATGCGCGGGCCAAGGATTTTGGCGCCAATCAGCGCGCACACGCCGCCGACCATATGCACCGCCGTGGAGCCAGCAAAGTCGTGGAAGCCCAGCTGGCTCAGCCAGCCGCCACCCCAGATCCAGTGGCCGGAAACCGGGTAGATAAACAGCGAAATGGCTGCCGAATAGATACAGTAGGCGCTGAACTTGGTCCGCTCGGCCATGGCGCCGGAGACGATCGTGGCCGAGGTGGCGCAGAACACCGTCTGAAACGCCGCATAGGCCCACAGCGGCACCCCCGCGGGCAGGATGGCGCTGTAGTCCTTCATGATCATCGGGTCAATCCAGCCGAAGAGCGCCGTGCCGGTGCCGAACATCACGCCAAAGCCCACCAGCCAGAAGCAGGGCGTGCCGATGCAGAAGTCCATCAGGTTTTTCATCAGGATGTTGCCGGTGTTCTTCGCCCGGGTAAAGCCCGCCTCGCACATGGAAAAGCCGGCCTGCATGAAGAATACCAGCGCGGTGCCCAGCAGCACCCATATGGTATTGACTGCGCTGAATGTCATGGTTCTCTCTCCCTTACCTTATCAAATTGTTCTTACAGCCCCTCAGCGAACGCCGAAAAGCAGATCGCCATAGGTCGGGAACGGCCAGTATTTCTCCGCCGTCAGTGTCTCGGCCTCGTCGCAGGGCACCCGCAGCTCGGCCATCTTCTGCAAAATCACGTCGCGGATCATGTTGGCCGCCTCGGTGATGTCGCCAATGGCCTTATACTGGATCATGGCGCGCTCCAGCGCGGCGGCCGCATCGTCAATTTCGTCAGTCAGGGCCGACAGGCGGGTAATCAGGCCCGTCTCATATTTGGCCGCTGCGCCGGGCACCGCCGCCTTCTTTGCGCGCAGGGTGTCGGACAGGTCGCGGACATAGGCCTCCACCGCCGGGAGAATTTCCTTGCGGGCCATGTCCACCATGGTCAGCGCCTCGATGTTGACGCTCTTGCAATAGTTCTCCAGCGTGATTTCATACCGCGACTGAATCTCCGCCACGGAGAAAACCTTGTGCGCGGTGAGCATGTCCACGTTTTTCTTCTCCAGAATGGTGGGCAGCGCGTCCGGCGTGGTGCGCAGGTTCAGCAGGCCGCGCTGCTCGGTGGCCTCTCTGATCCAGCTCTCGTCATAGCCGTTGCCGTTGAAGATGATGCGCTTGTGATCCTTGATAACCTGCTTGATCATGTCATGCAGGGCGGACTCAAAATCGTCCGCCTTCTCCAGCTGGTCGGCATAGCGCTTGAGCGACTCGGCCACGGCGGCGTTGAGCATGATGTTGGCGCAGGCGATGCTGTTCGACGAGCCCAGCATGCGGAATTCGAACTTGTTGCCCGTAAAGGCAAAGGGCGAGGTGCGGTTGCGGTCGGTGGTGTCGCGGGTAAAGCGCGGCAGCACATGCACGCCCAGCTTCATCACAGTCTTTTCCGAGCCGCTGTAGGGCGCGTCGTTTTCAATGGCGTCCAGCACAGCGGTCAGCTCGTCGCCCAGGAACATGGACACCACGGCCGGAGGGGCCTCGTTGGCGCCCAGGCGGTGGTCGTTGCCCGCCGTGGCAACCGACAGCCGCAGCAGATCCTGATAGTCGTCCACGGCCTGGATCACCGCGCAGAGGAACAGCAGAAACTGCGCGTTTTCATACGGCGTCTCGCCCGGGGTCAGCAGGTTCACGCCGGTGTCGGTGGCCATGGACCAGTTGTTATGCTTGCCGCTTCCGTTGACGCCGGCAAAGGGCTTTTCGTGCAGCAGGCACACCAGCCCGTGGCGCGAGGCCACCTTCTGCATGATCTCCATGGTCAGCTGGTTGTGGTCGGTGGCAATGTTGGTGGTGGTATAGATGGGGGCCAGCTCGTGCTGCGCCGGGGCCACCTCATTGTGCTCGGTCTTGGCCAGCACGCCCAGCTTCCACAGTTCCTCGTTCAGGTCGGCCATATAGGCCGCCACCCGCGGCTTGATCACACCGAAGTAGTGGTCGTCCATCTCCTGGCCCTTGGGCGGCTTGGCGCCGAAGAGGGTGCGCCCGGTATACATCAGATCCTTGCGCTTTTCATACATGGCCTTGTCAATGAGGAAATACTCCTGCTCGGGGCCGACGGA